>JAEEUB010000010.1 GCA_016286785.1 Candidatus Saccharimonadota bacterium | reverse complement strand
TGCCGGTTTCTCCGCCACCACCTGGTCCTTTGGTAATCACACCTCCTGGAATACTGCTGGTGTGACGAATATGAGTAACATGTTCGCCTACGCCGGCTACTCCGCCACCACCTGGTCCATTGGCAATCTCTCCTCCTGGAATACTGCTAGTGTGACTAGTATGTCCTATATGTTCTCCTATGCTGGCTACCTCACCACCACCTTCACTTTGGACCTCTCCTCCTGGAATACTGCTAACGTGGCGAATATGTTATATATGTTCGAATTTGCCGGTTACTCCGCCACCACCTGGTCTGTCACTATTCCAAAAACCAACGACGGTACAACTTCTGGCCCAATTTCTAATACTACTTCAAACCTTTACGGCAAAACCACTTCAGTTACTGCGAGACCAGATTCTGGTAGGTCGTTTACGCTTGCGAATTAAGACAATCATTAATTATAGACATCTAGTTGATGCTGAGGTTAGCGCCTACATTAATCGCTTTTGGTATGTCTTTTTGATATAATAGATTGTATGGAAAAGCAAAAGACGGGAGATATGGTTACGATTAACCGCAAAGCGCATTATGATTACACACTTGGTGATGAGCTAACTGTTGGTATGTGTCTTAATGGTGACGAAGTGCGATCTATTCGCGATCATCATGTGCAGCTAAAAGGTTCTTTTGTAACGATAAGAAATTCGGAATTATGGCTAAATAATCTTACGCTTGGTGCCGATACGGCGCGCAATATAAAGCTTCTTGCTACTAAAAAGCAAATCGCTAGTTTGGAACGGGAAAAAGTTGCTGGCTCCACTATTGTGCCAGTTAAACTTTTAGGCGGGGGCCGTCATATTAAGCTGATTATTGCAGTAGGGAAGGGTAAGAAAAAATATGATAAGCGCGAAACTATTAAAAAACGAGATATAGAAAGAGGGCGTTACTCATGAAGTTATATTCTTGGAATGTTAACGGAATCCGAGCGGTTATCAAAAAGGGGGCTTTACAACAGTTTTTAGAAGAACAACATCCAGATATTTTGTGTCTGCAAGAGATTAAGGCTAAGCCGGAGCAGGTGGATTTTGATTTTCCTTCATATAAGGTTTTTTGGAATCCCGCTAAAAGGCTTGGTTATTCGGGGACGGCTACACTAGTCTCTAGGGAATACGTTAAATTAACGAATTTTAGTAAATGGAATAATACTTTTTGGGAAGATGATGATTCTAGAGAGGCCGAAGTAGCCAATAATGAAGGGCGAGTGCTTGTGGTGGACTGCGATAAGTTTTATTTAGTCAACGTTTATACGCCTAATTCTAAGCCGGATTTATCGCGACTTAAGTTTAGAGAGAAAGAGTGGGATCCTGGATTTTTGGGCCTACTTAAAGAACTGGAAAAAGAAAAACCGGTGGTAACTTGTGGCGATTTTAATGCGGCACATAGGGAAATTGATATTGCTCGGCCTAAAACTAATCATCATTCTGCTGGTTTTACGGACGAAGAGCGCCAGGGAATCACGAATTTAATTAGCGCTGGTTTTATTGACTCTTTTAGGACTTTGCACCAGAAAGCGGTGCGCTATACTTGGTGGAGCCACTGGGGGCAGGCTCGGGCGAATAATGTGGGTTGGCGAATTGATTATTTCTTTGTTTCTAGGGCTTTAAAAGCAAATTTAAAATCTGCCGAGATTTACGAAAACTACATGGGTTCTGATCATTGTCCAATAAGTATAGATTTGGAGTTTTAATGAATTATTTTAAAAAGATTGAAAACTTACCAGAACCAGATTTGTCATGGAATATTCCCGAAGCAAAGCAGGGAACTGTAAATGTAGTTGGTGGTAACAGTCAGCATTTTAAAACCGAAATACGGGTATCGGAATATATGGGCGAAAACTTTCCGATTCGGAATTTATTTACGGTGCTCCCGGATGTCTTAAAAAACAAACTTCCGGATTTGCCTAATTTTATGTTTTTAGAATCTACTGAGTCTGGTTCGTTTGCGAGTGATGAGCAGTTAGTTAAAACGTTTGATACGGCAGATTACAATTTGCTGATTGGTGATTTGTCAAAAAACTCGGTGACTGGGAAGGCTGTGGTAAAAGCCTGCGCAACTACTAAAAAACCGCTTTTAATTACGCGGGATAGTGTGGATTTAGTAGCTGAAAATATTACGAGTCAACTGCTGATGAATGATAATTTAATATTCTTTGCCTCTATGGCACAACTAATTAAGCTTGTTAGGGCAGTATACTATCCTAAAATGCTACTTCTTTCGCAATCACTGGTTCAGGTTAGCGAAACTTTACATAAATTCACCTTAAGCTATCCTGTGGCTATTGTTACATTGCATAACGAGCAAGTATTGCTAGCAAAAAACGGAGAGGTTGAAGTGGTTGAGCTGGCTAAGTCTGGTTATTCTCCGATTACTTTTTGGCGTGGGGAGCTGGCCTGCAAAATACTGGCTCTTAATCTTTATAATCCAAATCAATTTATGAAGGCAACGATTACTGCTTTATTAAAGTAGTTTTATTTTTGTTTTTTAGATAGTTTGATTTCGATATCGACCGCATCGCGCGAGATGTTTTTGCGTCTTTGGGCTAAAAAGAACCAGGCAAAAATAAAAATTAAACAACCTAGTAATACTAAGCTAAATTTTACTGAATCTGGCCAGTTTGAAGCAAATAATATAAGAATGCTAACTATGGCTAGACAAATCGTATATAGATAGCGACGAGTAAGGATAATTTTTTTTGCTAGGGGGAAATTGCGTTTGATGAGGGAATTATCCTTGCAATCGTCTGGGTGGCCTAGTATCTTGCCGTAAACTAGTAAATCACCGCCAATTGATGTAATTGCGTAGTAAATCATTACAATTACGCCGGCGATCCAGTTAACTCTAAAGGTTAAAAAGAGAACTTCGGCTCCTGCTAGTAAAACATCGGTAGCCATATCGAATTTGGCGGCATATTTACGATACTTTGGGACTTTATTTTTAGGAAAGGGCCAAATGCGAGCACAAGTACCATCAAAAGCATCTGTGAGTTCGGCCACTAGAAAAATGATAAAAACGGCTTTGGGTGAGCCACCAAAAAAAGCCATCATAAATAGAACCATGCTTAGAATTAAACGCGAAAGTGTGAGAAGGTCTGCTAGATATCTCATAGAATAATTGTAGCACGAATTGCGGTTAAGGTCGGTTAGTGCGTGATTTCCTTTAGAATTTTATCTAAAATTTTAAATCGGTTTGATGCGGAGACTTCGTTCCTATGTTTGATCATCACTTTAGACATTTGCTCGATTTTCTCTGGATAATTCGCAAGGTCGTCAATAGCGGATGCGATACTGGAGGGCTCTGGGCTGGTAGTTAGAACGTATCCACCTTCTGGCACTATTTCTTTCATGTCTGGATCGCAGAATAGGACTGGCACTCCGTAGGCTTCGGCTTCGATTAGCGTCATGCCAAAGGTGTCACAGTTATATGCGACCTGGACGTCTAGGTGGGAGTTTAAGAGAGCCTTAGAAAAACTATCGAAGGGAACGTTGCCATGAAAAGTGGCATTTATGTGGTGATTTTTGACATATAATTTAGCGCGTGGCAGATCGACGCCATCGCCATAAATATCTAAATGATATTTTGAATTAACTTTGGTTAAGGCCTCTAGAAAGGGCATGATACGTTTTTCGGCGGAAACTCTGGAATGCCAAATGATTCTTATGGGTTCGTCTTTTTTAAGATTTTTTGGCTTTAGGGACTTAGGGAATTTGTTGTCGGCAACGCTGTTTGGAAGTACTTTGATGGTCTTTTTTACGCCATAGTGGATGAGCTTTTTGCGGAAATGTTCGGATGGCGATAAGACTAAGTCTGGATAATTGGCGTGATTCACCATAAGTTCCCACATTTTGGCTCTAGCGAGGTTGGTGGCTAGATAATTATCGCGGTGGATTTTTATGGTGTGCGGCACATACCATGAGTGGAACCAGTTTAGTAGTACCGCTACAATGGTGCGGAGGCCAAACGGCATAATACCGGTTTCTCCTACATCCTCTCGCCCGTGCATCATTTGGATGGCTGGGATTTTGAGTTCTTTAGCAAGATTTATTCCGGCGATAGAACAGCCACCCTCGTGATGAATGTAAAAGACATCATAATCTTTAATTTCTGGATGTTCTTTTAGGAGCCAGCGTTCGACAATTTTTGGGCGCCTTGATACGGGTAGTAAACCACGGAAGAATAGTTTGCAGGTTGGAACAACGTAAATGTTTTGCTTTGACAAGGCTTTTAATTCTTCTTCGGTTTTGGAAAAACCCGTGCTAAAAAGGCGAATTTCGTGGCCAGCGGCTTCTAGGGCATGTTTTTGGGCGTTCATGGCGGATACAACGCCACCGGTAATATCTAAATAACAATCAGAAAAGAGAGCTATTTTCATGATTTTATTTTAGCATTTTTGATGGGTTTTGGCTATTTACTGGAAATTACTATCTGTTTTGATATGATATACTATATATTATATTAGCGGAGAATTAATAATGGTGGAGAAGCAAGAAAAGAACCGAAAAAAGCGGGCGATAGAAATAGCGACAAAGGCCCACGAGGGGCAATTTAGAAAAACTGGTGAACCATATATTATTCATCCTTTGGCCGTGCAAAAAATTCTTGAAGAGTGGGGAATGGATGAGGATACTATTATTGCGGGAATTTTGCATGATACGGTGGAAGATACGGCGTTAACTCTTGATGATATTAAAAAAGAATTTGGTGAGTCGGTGGCGTTTTTGGTGGATGGGGTTACCAAACTATCTACTGCGCGAAATGGTATGCGAGACATTGATACATATTTGCCAGCTACGAAGGATAATTTTTTGCGCTTAATGATTGCGTTAGGCGATGATATTAGAGTGCTAATCATTAAGCTGGCTGACCGTTTACATAATCTTAGAACGCTTTCGGCTTTGCCTCCTGATAAGCAAAAAAAGATTGCTAAAGAATCGCTAGAAGTATTTGCGCCGCTTGCCGATAGGCTTAATATGGGGCGTCTTCGCGTGGAGATGGCGGATCTTGCTTTTAGGTATGTTGACCCTAGGCGCTACGAGGAGCTTGCAAAACTAATTAAAAAGTATAACAAGTCTGCAGAAAAATCGCTCAAGAAGATTGAGGATGAAGTTTCTCAGGCTTTAAAGAAAGAGAAAATTAAATTTACGATTTCTGGGCGAGTAAAATCAGTTTATTCTCTACATAAAAAGCTCGCTAAACATAATCAAAATATCAATGAGATTTATGATTTAACGGCTCTTAGGATTATCGTTGACGATATTACGGATTGTTATCTTACGTTGGGCGTAATCCATGCTTTATATACGCCGATGGATGGTCGTATTAAGGATTATATTGCAATGCCAAAACAGAATGGCTACCAGTCTTTACATACTACCGTGATAACCAAGGACAAACGTGTGGTTGAATTTCAGATTCGCACAAAGGAAATGCATGAATATGCGGAGCGAGGGCTTGCCGCTAGCTTTTATTATAATGAACAGAAGTTGACCGAGAACTATAAAAAGGGAAAAATCGAGCATCTGCCCACCAATCTATTATGGATTAGGGAACTGCAAACCACTGCGGCGAGGCTGCGCGAAGGGAAAAAGATTGATTTAAAGAAATTAAAACTAAATTTATTTGCGGATAAGATTTTTGTTTATACGCCCAAAGGGGATATTATAGATTTGCCGGCTGGGTCTTTGCCGCTTGATTTTGCTTATCGCCTGCATACGGAGATTGGCGATCATGTGGTTGGTGTAAAAATAAACGGCAAGATGAGCAACTTAAACAGAAGATTGGAGCAGGGAGATATTGTTGAAATTTTGACTTCTAAAAACCAGACTCCGAGAACGTCTTGGCTGGACAGAATTATTACTACTCATGCGCGCTCAAAATTGCGCAGGGCACTTAGGTTATCTAGCGGTGAAGAACACGTAGAAAAGAAAAAACATAAAACCCATCCTAACTCTAAGTAATCCGGCTTTAAAAGTTATTTAGTGATATTATTATAAATAATGAAAGTTAAAGTTTTGGGAACTGGCACTACTTACACTGGGTTTAACTGTGCTGGTGTTCTTGTTAACAATGATACATTGTTTGATATTGGGCCGGGTACAATAAAACAGCTTTTAAGAGATGGACATAGACTTCTTGATATAAAATACCTTGTTGTTAGTCATCTACATTTTGACCATATTTGGGATTTTCCGATACTAGTGTGCAATAATATTTTGAATAATCGGGAGCATGTTCTTAAAATTTATGGCCCCAAAGGATTAGATGCAAAATTAGAGGACATTATTAAAGCGGCTAATCCAGATCATGAGTCTCTAATAGAGGAATATGAATACTTGAAGAATATTTGTAAAATACGCGTAGTTACGGATGGGTTTGAAGAAGAAATAGGTGGAAATATTATTAGGGCTTATAGAATGGATCACGGGGCGGTTGAGACGTATGGGTACAATATTAACCACGAATTATCATATACTGGTGATACTGGGTTTTGTGAAAATGTCCAAGCGCTTGCTAAAAATTCTACACATTTGATTTGTGACTGTTCGTGCGTAGAGGGAATAGCTACCCACATGGGAATTAACGATTTAAACATGGTGGCTGCAAAGAATCCGAGTCTAAAGATTATACCAGTACATTTTAGGGCGGGGACGCGTGAAGTACTTGAAGGATTGAATCCTTATAATTTTAAATTGGTCAAAGATGGAGATTCCTTTGAAATATAATAGGGTAAGAGGTTAAGAGTATGACAGAGTTTATAATGAAATTGTTTAGTGATAGCTTCGATAGGATAAAACTTGGACAGAAGAAAAGAGAATATCGATTATATGATGAAAAACGAAGAAAAATCAAAGTCGGTGATACGATTAAGTTTTTGAAGTTACCAAATTTGGATGATGAAATAAGAGTGCGCATTAATAAAATTGAGGTTTTCGATAATTGGTATGACTGTTATGAAAAATATTTTGATGAAGATTTTAAAGGCAGATATGAAAGCATTGAGGCAGTCGTAATGGATACGTATGATGGTGGATATTATACTAGGGAAGAGTCAGAAAAAAATAAATGTGTGATTTTCCATTTTGATAGAATATAAAAATGGAGCCGATGGCAGGGCTTGAACCTGTGACCTGCTCGTTACGAATGAGCTGCTCTACCAACTGAGCTACATCGGCATGCCCTATATTATATCACAAATTTATGTTATACTTATTCTAATAATGCAAGGAGATTAGTATAAATGACAAAAGCAGAAATTATTAATCGGCCGGTTGAACAGGTGGGCAATGATATTAAGAAGTCGGCCTGGCTGGCTGTAATTGAATCTTTAACCATTATTATAATGGGGGTTTTATTTATTGCTTGGCCGGATTATATGGTAAGAATTATTTCTTATATTTTTGGTATCTTTTTCATTATCAAGGGCGCCTTTCAAATTATTAATTATTTTGTCGAAAAAGGTCAGAACGATTTCTTTAATAATGAGCTTTTAGTTGGTGTTATATCGGTTCTGTTGGGAGTAGCGGCGATTGCTGTGGGTGCAGAAATCGCTAATGTATTTCGCGTTGTACTTGGTATTTGGTTAGTGTACGAATCATTGGTTAGGATTAATACTGCAATTAAACTCTCGGCAGCTGGGATTTCGGTTTGGAAGTATATTTTACTAATTGGTCTTGGGATTTTGCTTCTTGGTGTGTTCGTAGTGTTTAATGATGTAACCGTAGTAATTGGTTGGATGATGATTATCGCTGGAATTATTGGAATTTTTGGAGACGTGTTGTTTATGCAGCAAATAGATAATTTGATTAGCAAAATCACAAAATAGCAGATATGAAAAGGTTTAAGGAAGATTTTATAGAAATATACCAGAAGGAACGTGGGCTACTTCTTTTGATACTGCTTAATCTGATTATTTCTATAGTGCTTTTTATATTTACAATAATAAAGATTAATCCAAATAGTGCCGTAGTTAAGATTGGGTATGGCGACATCGGGGGGTATCGCGATGGTACGTGGGGAGATATGTTGGCTTTTCCAATTCTCGCTGTGCTATTTGGGATTGTCCATATCTTTTTGACTCTTAGGATTTATCGGAAACGTGGTAGCGGAATGGCTAAGTTTTTATTGATAACGACTACTGTTTTGATTCTTGGCACATTTTTAGTCTATTTGCGTTTGCTTAAGGAGGCTTAAATGAATAAGAATCTTGAAATACCTCAAGGTAAGCGTACGCCAATCTATCGTTTTTTCGAAATTTTGCCTGGTGCTATTTCTTATGGTGCTATCATACTTTTGTTTGTTTTGTCTTGGATAAATCCGGTTGCGGGAGCAATTTATTTGTTTATCCTTATTGCGTCGACTTTAGTAAAGGCGATTAGCGTGGCCTATCGGACGGTTCAGGGTTACAATGTAATTAAAAGTGCGATGCGTGTAGATTGGCGAGGACGTGTGGAAGACTTGTCTAATGCCAAGGACGCACTTTTGCGTCTAAAAGATGATCGCAACAAAAGCTATCATTTTAAAGAACACCTTAAAAATCTAGAAATGATAGCATCGATGAAGAAGGAATATCCTGACCCAAAAAACGTTTATCACGTGGTAATTATGACGGCTTATAATGAGGGAATAGATGTGCTTGGGCCGTCAATTGAGGCTGTAAAGAGTTCAACATTTCCTAACGATCACATTATCTTTGCTTTGGCCTATGAGCAAAGAGGCGGTGAAAAAATGGCTAAAACCGCAAAAGATTTAGAAGAAAAATACCATGATACTTTTAAAGATTTTTTGCTTGTGGAGCACCCTGATGGATTACCTGGCGAGATAGTAGGGAAGGGTCCTAATCTGACTTATGCTGGGCATGCTGTGGCTAGGTACGTTCACGATAAGAATTTGCCAATTGAGAATATTGTGGTGACGTCACTTGACAGCGATAATCGCATGGCGCCAAAATATCTTGATTCGGTAGCTTATGAATTTATTACTCACCCTAATCGTCAACGTCTCAGCTATCAGCCGGTTTCGCTATTTACGAATAATATTTGGGATGCACCGGCACCCTCACGCGTAATTGCGGTTTCTAATTCTTTCTTTAATGTTATTTCTACGATGAGACCGCATTTGCTTCGCAATTTTGCATCTCACTCGCAGCCATTGCAGGCGCTTGAGGCGATGGGTTTTTGGAGTAAGCGCACGATTGTGGAAGATGGACACCAGTATTGGCGAAGTTTGTTTTTCTTTGGTGGCGACTACTCTGTGTTGCCGATTAGAATTCCAATTTATCAGGATGCCGTGATTGACGAATCGTTCTTTAAGACTGTTAGGGCGCAGTTTATCCAGGTAAGACGCTGGTATTACGGTGCTAGCGATGTGGCTTATGTAGGGAGTAGATTGTTTACTAAAAACCGTGTAATGTCTTTTTGGAGGCTGTTCCCAAAATTTGTACGACTACTTGATGGCCACGTGACTTTGGCGATCCTCGCACCAATTGTGGCCTTTGGTGGCTGGGTGCCGATGATCATGAATTTGTCGTCTCACGATATGGTTGCTTATAATTTGCCGAATATTGTAAGCATAGTTGAGACTTTTGCATCGGTAGGGCTAATTGTATCAATATTAATTTCATTTAAAATTCTTCCTAAACGTCCTGCTAAATATCGTAAATCAAAAAATTTGTTCATGATTTTACAGTGGATTTTGATGCCGGTGACGTCTATTCTTTATCAGTCGTTAGCTGCTTTTTATTCTCAGACGCGATTGATGCTAGGGAAGTACATGGAAAAATTTGATATTACTAATAAAGTGGTAAAGAAATAATTGTTTTATTCGTTGGTTTTTGGTGGGGTAATGAGGTATGGCGCGCAGATGTACCATGCAAGCAGTGCACCGACTAGATTTCCGGCTACGCATAGTAAGATTGACCAGCTAAAGCTTAAAGCTACACCCATGGTAATGACATTTGCGATTGAATGCTGAAAACCGCAGAAGATAAATAAGGGAACACCAAGTAAGACCCCGATTGGTGAACCTTTGCGATAGATGGCTACTGCAAGATACATTATGACGCCACAGAGAACGGATTTTAAAAAGAATTCGCCGGAGAAATCCCAGTTTGCTACTTTGGTACTTGCGGCGACAAGGACAGTGTCGTCGATTAGGCCAAACACTATGCCTATTAGGTACCCAAAAATAAGATTAGAAAGAAGTATCACGATTAGGGTGATTGGGCTGATGTCATCTTCGAACAAGAAGCCGCATTTGCCGGTGAAAAGGTTTAGTCCGAGAGCACAGACGCCCATTAGGCCAAAAGCGAATAGAAATGGGCCAATTGGTTCTCCTATTTTTAATAATACATAATCGCCCAGCCCAATTAATAGGCTGGCACCCATAGCGAGTCGTGCCACCCTTATATGATTTTTAAATTTCATTTTACCTCCGTTTGGTTAATTGTATCATTTTTTTATAAAATATGATATACTAATGCGAAGTGGGTGATTAGCTCAGTTGGCTAGAGCGTCTCGTTTACACCGAGAAGGTCGGGGGTTCGAGCCCCTCATCACCCACCAGGAACAAAAAGAAGTCCTAGGAGGACTTATTTTTGTTCCTGACGATTATGAAAGGGGGCGAGAACCCCGTAGGGGTTCGCTCGTGGTAGGAGCCGAATAAAAATCTAGAATAAGATCCTAGATTTTTTGAGGCGACGCCCCACGAATTGTTTTTGCTTCAGCAAAAACAAAGCCCCTCACAACCCACCACGTGACAATTTTCGGGGTTTAGTGACCCTATTTTTGTTGTCCGTTCTCAATACTACCTTTTCTCCGTCCATTTTGTCTTCTTGGGTCATTTGCCCCAGTAAAGGGCTTTAAATTGTTATAACTCATCATTTAAAGTATAACAAAACTTGCTTTGCTCGTTCGGGAATAAATACAAGGGTCAGGTTTTTTGGTATAATTATGGTAACTATTATTGCAGAAACTTAAAAACAGGTTAAAAATATTAAAAAGTGAGGTTGAATTATGAAAAAGAAAATGCAAAACATATTACCATACATAACCGCAGGTCTCGGCGTATTACTTGCCGTTAGTGTTGGCTTTAATATCTATTTTGCCGTTAAACCTAGTGGTGATTCAAACCCCAATAGCTACGTAGTTAACCCTGATTATGAAAAGCAAGCCGAGCAACAAACCAAGAATGCACAGGCTTATATTAAAGGTTGGAGCTATTGGTTTAGGGATTATGGCATGCGTGGGTCTGGAACGGGGGCTTATTATGCCCAACAATATAGCCAAGGCTACGAATATGGCAAGGAATACGAAGACGCCTTAACGGCGTTTATTACGGGTTACTACGACGGCTACATTTACGTAAACAATAACTATATGGGCAAGAATGTAAAAGAGGCGGTGGCAGACTGTAAAGCCGATAGTGGTTGCGTAGAGCGATTTACTGACGCATACAACCAATACTATAATGAGAATTAAAGAAAAAAGTAGGGAATAATGGACTATTACGATTTATACGAGGATAGCCTAAACGAGCAACATGATTACAATGTATGTATGGCTAATTGCCCAGACGGCAAAGACTGTGGGTGTAATGGTGGTGAATTGCCACCTACGACAATACTTGCGATTTTCTCACCTTTTATAATTATCGCTATCATCATTATTGTTGCCAAAATCATCAAAGCAATACGAGACAATAAAGATAAGAAAGAGTATGAGGAATACCAACGCCGTAAACAATTAGGCGATACAAAATGGGTAAAAGAATATGAACGACGCCGAGAGCAGGCATTCTACGGAAAAGCACAAAAAAGCAAGAAAGGAAAAGGCGAAAAATAATAAAAGACGAAAAACATATGGCTAGTTCATATCACTCACCTTATCATTTATCCCCGATGTTAAATAACGATTATATGCCGGTTCAAGTAAATAATACCAATAATCAATCTCCTCATTTATCTCTGTTATTATTGAGCTAAATATGTCTTTTAAGCTTTTAGTGTGTAAAATGCTACCCTCCTGTCCCACCATTTTTGTTCCAAAAAATTAAAAAGCAGAGCTCGGATTTTGCTATCGCTCAATGCGAACCCCTCATCGCCCACCATTTTTTGCGGCAATTAATGATATAATTCTGTTAAGGAGGACGATAAATGTCGGTAATAGTAGGCGGAGTATTAGAAAGAGACGGTAAATATCTTCTTGTTCAAGAGGCCAAAAAGATGTGTTACGGAAAATGGAATATACCGGCAGGACATCTTGACGTTGGTGAAACTATATTTGAAGCAGCCAAACGAGAAATAAAAGAAGAAAGTGGCTTGGATGTAGAATTGACTGGAGTTTGCCAAATCGGAAGCAGGAAGCTAGAAGACGGCATATTTGTATCGGTGATTTTCTCTATTAAAGTTCTTAGCGATGATATTAAGTTTGGTTCTAATGAAATTCTAGATGCTAGATGGTTCTCTTACGAAGAATTATTATCGATGAAGGCGCAGCTTAGGTCTGAAGACTTGATTTTAGGAGCTATTAATAATGTGCGTAATGGATTGATGGCTTCAATTGACATAGTTAAAATACTAAAATAAGCACTGTAATTTGGCGCTTTTTTGTTGGCGCAAAATAAAACCCCGGCCTGGCGCGCAGGATGCGCGTTGGGCCGGGGAATTAAACGCTGGTTTCTTGCCTTTCTGATGTGCTTCGCCCACTGTTTGGGGCTCCAATAGGCAAAGTCCTTCTTACTGCCTGGGAAGGTTAAAGATGAACTTGCTCTTACCCCATTCTTGAGGTAGAAAGCTAAGTTGATGGTGCAGCGTTACTATTTCCGATTACGATATTTTTAGCTTATTGTCAATAAAGGGGCAGAACTACGATGATATTCCTGCAAGTTGCGGGAGATTTTTCCCGTAACTTGCGTTTTTAGTATTTTTACAATTTTCAATAAATGATAGAATCGGGCGAATGGAGGAGAAAGAGGATAAATGTTAAAAGTTGTAGTTTTTGACGGTGGGTATGGGGGAGAAAAGTTTGCCGATTTATTAGAAGAAGAGCTTCCGATTGTTGAGGTTATTAGAGTGATTGATTGGAGGCATGCCGAGGAGATTGTTAAAAGTGCAAAGACAGCTAGAACTGCGGCGACGGAAGCATTAAGACCGTATATTAATAGAGTTGATTTAATAGTTTTTGCTAATCATTTATTGTCGCTAACTAGCCTTAGTTTTTTTAGGCAAAAATACAGACAGCAAAAGTTTGTTGGTTTAGAATTAAAGCATCCGGATACTTTTGTTGATCGAGAAATTATGGTTTTAACCACTTCGGCCGTGGCTCGTTCGCTAAAGTATCATAAATTTATACACCAGTTAAAAAGAAAGGTTACAACCGTAACGATTGATTCGTGGCCGTCAAAGATAGACGATGGGGAGTTGACGCTTGATGAGATAAAATTGATTTTTAATAAGTATGTTTCTTTTAAGGGTTTTTCTCCGAATGGAATTATTATGGGTTGTGCACAACTGGAGGATATTAAAGAAGACTTAATGAAAGTATTCGGTAAGAAGATTAAACTTCATAGTAGTTTTGAAGATGGGCTAAGAGAAGTGTGCAAAACCTTGAAGATTCGAGGTGGGGCTAAAAAGAAATAGTTAAAGCTCAATCTGTTGTCCTGTGCTATAATTAGTGTAAGTACAGTAAAACAGGGAGAATAAATGAAAGATTTAGAGAAAATGCGCCACACTCTTAGTCACGTGCTTGCGGCGGCAGTAAAGGAATTATACGGAAACGTGGCGTTTGGCATTGGTCCGGCCATTGATAATGGTTTCTATTATGACATAGACTTTGGTGATACGAAAATTTCGGATAGTGATCTTGCAAAAATTGAGAAGCGTATGCGCGCTATTGTATCAGCTAAACTACCAATGGAGAAGCGAGTGGTCTCTAAAACTGAGGCTTTGAATTGGGCGCGCGATAACAATCAAAAATATAAGATTGAACTGATTGAAGATTTACCAGAGGACTCTGAAATATCATTTTATGATATGGGCGATTTATTTACTGATCTTTGTAAGGGTCCTCATGTAAAAAATACCTCGGAGGTTGGATTTTTTAAGTTGATTCGCGTAGCCGGTGCTTATTGGCGTGGCGATGAAAAACGGGAAATGCTTACGCGCATTTATGGTGTCGCTTTTAAGACCGAAGAGGATTTAGCGGCTTATCTTAAACAACAAGAAGAAGCTAAGTCTAGAGATCACCGTAAGCTTGGAAAAGAACTTGATTTGTTCTGTTTTTCGGATTTGGTGGGCGCTGGGTTGCCCCTATTTACTCCGCGTGGCACAGAGCTTCGCGAATTGATGGCTAATTATTCTCTTAGCCTGCGTGGCCGAGAAGGATTTAAGAAGGTTTGGACGCCCCATATCACTAAAACCGATTTATACAAGACGTCTGGACACTATGCTAAGTTTGGCGACGAACTCTTTATGGTTCATTCGCAAGTGAATGGTGAGGATTTTGCCCTGAAACCAATGAACTGCCCACATCATACTCAAATTTTTGCATCAAGACCACGCACTTATCGCGATATGCCAGTTCGCTACATGGAAGCCACTACTGATTATCGTGACGAAAAGACCGGCGAGCTGGGCGGATTATCTCGTGTGCGTTCTTTAACGCAGGATGATTCGCATGTCTTTTGTCGTAAAAGTCAGATAAAAGAAGAAGTAGCGAGACTCGTTAATATTGTGAAAGAGCTCTATACGACTGTCGGTATGCAAAAGCTTAGTGCTAGATTGTCTTATCGTTCGGATGAGGATAAATATCTTGGCGATAAGAAGCTTTGGGAAATGGCCCAGGGACAGATTAAACAAGCGGCCATCGACAACGGTTTAGATTATTACGAGCAGGAGGGCGAAGCAGCCTTTTACGGGCCTAAGATTGATTTTATGGCCGAAGACGCTATTGGTCGCGAGCATCAACTTGCGACTATCCAGCTCGATTTTGTAATGCCAGAGCGTTTTGGGCTTGAATTTACTAATGAAAAGGGCGAGAAGGAGCGTCCAGTGATGATTCATCACGCTACGCTTGGTTCGATTGAAAGATTCTTGTCGGTATTTATTGAACATACTGGTGGATGGTTCCCGTTTTGGTGTGCACCAGAACAGGTTCGAATCGTGACGGTAAATGATAAAGTCTTGGATTATGTAGGTGAAGTTACCAAGATTTTAGATAAAACTGTGCTCGATAAGCCGTTAAAGTACAACGAGTTAAGATTTACGGTTGATGATTCTGCGGATTCTTTGGGTAAAAAGATAAAACGTGCTACCGAAATGAAAATCCCTGCGGTTTTTGTGATTGGCCCAAAAGATGCCGAAGAAAAGGTGGTATCTGTTCGGCTAAAGGATAGGGAAGAAAAGGTCAAACTTAGTAAAATAGAAGATTTTCTTAAAAAATTAGATTAGTTTTGGAAGAATTATGAGTACCGATAGTGTTCCGGTGATAGTTATTTTGGGACCGACTGGTTCTGGAAAAACTGCGGTTTCGATTGAAATCGCAAAAAAGATAGGTGGAGAAATTATTTCGGCAGATTCTAGGGCAATTTATAAGGGAATGGATATTGGTACCGCAAAACCAACCAGAAAAGAAATGGACGGGGTGCCGCATTATGGATTAGATTTAGTCTTTCCGGGGCAGAGATTTACTGTTTCTGATTGGAAAAAATACGCAGAAGAAAAGATCAAATTCATTAAGGGTCGCAATAAAATTCCGATTATAGTGGGAGGAACTGGTCTTTATATTGACGCGTTAATATATGATTATCAGTTTAGGGGGCTGACTGGCGAGAAGATTGGGGATTATGAACAAAAAACTTGTTCAGACCGAAAACAGATAAAAGGAAATTATTTACTCATCGGAATTAAGTGGTCGAGTGAGGAATTACGAGGTAGGTTGAGTAAAAGAATTGTTCAAATGTTCTGTCCAGAGCTATACGTTGAGGTTAAAAATCTTGTTCAAAATTATGGATGGAAAAATGGCACGATGAACAGTAATATATATAAGTTTGCGTGGCAATATCTAAATGATGAGCTTAGTCTGGAAGATGCAAAAGAAAAGTGTTTTTATGAGGACTGGCACCTGGCTAAAAGACAACTGACGTGGTTTAAAAGAAATAGTGAAATAAAATGGATGGAGTTTGATAAAATTTGTTCATTCGTGATAAAATATATTCAAGATGAGCAAAACAACAAATACACCAATTGAAAAATTATTTGGCTCAAAAACTCGGGCTAAGCTTTTAAAATTATTTTTTGAAAACCCGACGAAATCTTTTTATGTACGCGAGATGACTAGAGTAATAGACGAACAGATAAACTCCGTGAGGCGGGAGCTACTTAATCTTGAAGGGATTGGAATTATTAAAAATGATACTTTCGATAATAAAGTTTATTATTCGGCCAATAATAAACATCCTTTTTATCGGCCGCTAATTGATATTTTTTCTAAAAAAGTTAGTTCGGCACAAGAAAAAGATGTTTCTGAATCTACGTGGGAAACTTATTGCCGTCCGGTTAAAAACTATTTAAAGGCGCTTGTTGTGACCAATCGTTTGCCTGGGCAGGATGGGATAGATTTATTGATTGTTGGCAATGATAAAACCAAGAAGCTGACTCGTTGGGCGGAGCTCGTTGAAAAGAAACAAGGAAAACCAATTAATTATGTTATCATGTCGCCGGATGATTTTACGTATCGCAAAAGCGTTAGAGACCGATTTCTTCTAGACGTTCTAGAAATGGAAATCTCGGAAATAATTGACCCAGATAAACTAATAAAAGAATAGGAGTTTTATGTTTGAGATTGAAAGCAAAAATCCAGATGAGATAGTTTTAAACACTAAGAAAACAGTCATTAAAATAAATGTGGCGGAAGCGACTATTGATGCAGATCTCGCGGTGGGTAAAATTGTTGGTCCGGGTGAGTTTGAGATTGGTGATGCGACGATTAGAGGTGTTGCTACTAAAAGTGGTAAAACTATTTATGATATTAATATTTCTGGTGTAAGAGTTGGTGTACTTGGTGGAATAGAGGAGAATCTAGATGATATCGTGGCCGATGTTCTTTGCACCTCATCGGTTAGGGCAATTCGGGAAATTGAGCCGAAATTAATAGTAGCGATGGGCAATGTTGATGGTATGGTGGCCGACCTTAAACTTACTGCGCGCACCGAGAAGAAACTAAAAATTAAAAACTTAGATTCTCTTCCGGTAGCAAAAGAGGTTGTTGTACTAAATTAACATGAATTTTGTTCAGGCTATTATTATATTAATAATAATTGTTGGTTCGGTTATTTTGCATGAACTGGCTCACGGATTGGTGGCATATTGGCTTGGGGATGATACTGCAAAAGAAGCGGGCCGGTTAGATTTAAATCCCTTAAAGCATATAGATCCGATATTATCTATCTTGGTGCCTATGATATTGTTTTTAATTGGCGCTCCGGTTTTTGGAGCGGCCAAGCCGGTTCCGATTGATTATAGCAAATTGAAGTGGCGAGAATGGGGGATGGCACTGGTTTCTCTTGCTGGGCCATTTACGAATTTTCTTATTGCGCTGATTGCTTTTTTAATAGGGCATTTTGGTGGTTGGCTTTACGGGGGCGGAGTTTTGGAGTTTATTTTCCTAGAGTTGATTTTTACTAATTTGGGATTTATGCTGTTTAATCTTATTCCAGTGCCGCCACTAGATGGATCGCGTGTGATTTATGCGATTTCGCCGGATAAAGTTCGGGAGTTTTTGTCCATGATTGAACCGTATGGTTTTATTTTAGTGTATATTTTAATCTTGCTTTTTGGTGACGTGTTTTCAAAACTAATGATAAACGGAACTAATGGAATTATCGATTTCTTTTACTTAATTGTGGGGCGATAATTGCGACCAATGACGGTAACTGGCGGTAGTGCTTTATTATTTTATTGGGTATGATATAATGAAGTTAAGCCCTGTTGGTGGCAAGATTTTCCTGAATAATCTTGTTTTAGGGATTTCGTGGCTTACGACCGTGGTCGTATCGCATAAGATTTTACCCACCTTGTATATATTACGGGGAAAAATGAGCCAATAGGGCGCCTAGATTGAGGTGGGTATGAAACAAAGAATTCGTGTAGTTGGAATAATCAAAACAGAAGAAGGCGTTTTAGTTTTTAAGCGCAGTAAAGGGCGATCAGAGGCGCCCGTTTTTTGGGAATTGCCAACAGGGAAGATAAAATTTGGCGAACAGCCAGAGGAAGCAATGGTTCGTTCACTTAATGAATATACGGGATTGACCGCATCAACGATGAAGCTAAAAGACGTAATCACTTTTTTGGCCCCTGAAGGCGCAACTAGATTAAGTAATCTATATATTGTTTATGAACTTGGTATAAAAAATGATGACAAGCCTATACCAAAAGATCGCTATACGGCATTTAAATTTGTAAAAGAGTTTGCTTCTTCTAGTGTTCGTTTGGATGAGGCTAGTATGTCGGTTATTGAGATTGAAGAGGGCAAGACTATATCTGGGCGCGCCATGAGCCGCGATACGGTGAATTCTGTGATTATTAATGTAGATGGGGCTAGCCGAGGAAATCCGGGTCCATCCGGTATCGGCTACTGTATATATAATAGTGATGGCCACATTATCAAACAGGGTGGCGAGTTTATTGGTTTTGCGACTTCGAGGATGGCAGAATACTATGCGATGCGAAAGGGAATTGAGTTGGCGATTGAAATGGGATACAAAAAGGCTCGTTTTGTTTCGGATAGTTTGATGGTTGTAAATCAACTAAACGGTATATTTACGGTAAAGAATCATGATATTTTACCCGTTTATGAGGATATTCTAAGCAAGCTTGGCGAGTTTGAGGCCGTCTCTTTTACTCATACTAATAGAGAAAAAAATGTAATAGCTGACCATGAAGCAAATCTTGCAATCAACAAAACCCTAGGTAGAAAGTAGATTTTTCATGGTTTCATGGTATAATATACGCATGGAATCAAATAATAAGAGTTTACCAGTTGTTGGTTCTACGGAATATGTTGAAATAGCAGGAATTAAAGATATCCCCGCCAAAGTCGACACTGGCGCCGATTCGTCTTCGGTTTGGGCTAGCCATATCCGAATTGATAAGGAAGGCGTTTTAAGATTCCGTCTCTTTGATGAGGGTAGTCCTTTTTATACGGGCAAGGCATTTAAACGTACTGATTACAAGGTTGCAGTTGTTCGTAATTCGTCCGGACATGAACAAATCCGCTATCGCACTCATTTAAGAATGAAAATCAACGGGCATACCATAAAAGTTCTTTTCAGTTTGTCGAATCGTAGCAATAACAATTTTCCAGTTCTCATCGGACGGCGCACTATTGCTGGCAAATTTCTCGTGGACGTATCTCAAAACCATACCCCTATGCCAGCCAAAAATCCTAAGACCAAAATCGTCCAACGACGTCTAAAAGAGAACCCACATAAATTCCATCTTAAATATGTCAAAAAACTATCTGGTAACGTTGATAGTATTAAATTAAAGCAGAAAGGAGCAAAATGAAACTTGCAATTCTTTCCAACGGCAACGCTAACTATTCCACTAAACGCCTTGTCGAAGAAGCCGAGAAACGTGGACACAGGGTTAAAGTAGTTAAATATAAGAACTGTTATCTTTCTCTTGACGATAAGCATCCAGATATCTATTATAGAGGCAAAAAACTTGAAGGTTTTGATGCAGTTCTTCCTCGCATCTCCAATAATATGACGCGTTATGGTTGTGCCGTAGTTCGTCAATTCGAAATGCAGGGGGTTTATACTTCGGCTACTTCTGTAGCTATCACTAGGGCAAGAGATAAGTTGCGGGCGGCTCAGATTTTTGCGAAGTACGGCGTAGATACACCAAAAACTCTCGTTTCTCGTAATACTTCAGATATTGATGATCTTTTGGGGCAGATTGGATTGCCTGTAATTATTAAGCTAGCTACTGGTACTCATGGTAATGGCGTGATTCTTGCTGATACTAGAAAGGCTGCCAAATCGGCGTTACAGGCTTTTTACCTCTATAATGAAGATGGTACCAATATCTTACTCCAAGAATTCATCAAGGAGTCTGCCGGCACAGATATTCGTGCCTTTGTAGTAGGTGGTCGCGTAGTTGCCTCAATGAAGAGAGCATCGCTTGACGACGACTTTAGATCTAATCTTCACCAAGGTGGCGCAGGTACACCAATCAAGCTAACAGATACCGAAAAGCGTACCGCAATCAAAGCGGCTAGAGCTATGGGACTCCATGTCTGTGGAGTGGATTTGATGCGTTCGTCTCGCGGACCTCTGGTCTTAGAAGTAAACGCTTCACCTGGTTTTGGCATCGAGAGGGTAACCGGGCGCGACGTGGCATCTAAGATTATTGAGTATATTGAATATAACGCTCCTCGACAAAATAGTCGGGACAAAGTGGGAGCCTAGTCTTTGCTATGAAAAAAATCTTAATCTTTACCAACAATCTTACGAAACATAAAAAGTTGACTCAACTGTTTTCTGAAGATGATATCAAAATAATGATTAGTGAATATAGTGATTTATCTTTTGCTATTAACGGTAAGAATTCAAAAGTCACGCTTTATTCTAACGGCGAAGATATACGTAATTTTGCTAAAATCATTATTCTTGCAACACCAGAACACTCCAAGAATCATGTATTTAGTGCTCTTGCTTGCTACTGTCGTAAATATAACATACCAATTCTCGACGATCAGTTTACTAATATTAGTGGTAAGCTATATGCCTTATGGCGTTTTTGGGAAAAAGACATCCCAACAGCCAAAACATTTTTTGGCCCCCGAGATTTTATGGTTCAGGGGTTGTACGAAATTAACGGTAGCGGAATTCTCAAATCAATTAATGGAACAAAAGGTAGAGACAACTACTTGGTCAATTCTAATCAAGAATTACTCGATATCCTAGATAAAAACCCTGATACGCCATTTATTTTGCAGAATTTTATCCCTAATGATGGCGACTGGCGCATTATTTTAATCAATTACGAACCAAAACTTGCGATTTACCGCTCATCTCATGGTAAAGATTATCGGAACAACACCTCAGTCGGTGGAGACGCTAAACTTGTACCATTAGATGATGTGGATCCAAGAATTATAGAGCTTTCCATTGCTGCGTCCAAGGCTTTAGGTATCAAAATTGCTGGTGCAGATATAATGCAAGACGATAAAACTAGTGAGTATACTGTTCTAGAAGTTAATCGGACTCCCCAACTTGTGAGCGGCGCCTTTACTGACGAAAAACAAGAGATTATTCGGAATCTAATCCGCTCATAATATATAGCGCATTGATATGCTCGGCTCCATCTAGGGTATGAAAATAACTACCCACAGCTTTGTCGCGACGATAATTAATTAGATACGGTGAGTCTTTTTTATAATCATCACATATTTCTTTAATCATATTTTTTTGTTCATCATATTTTACGCCAACCAAATTACAACAAACTAAAAATTCAACACAAGCATCAAGTGATATGGTATTAATACTTTTAATTATCACTTCCGAACTTTTTTTCAGTAAATCTTTTAATATCTTTAAATTCATTGCTTTTTTTAAGTCTTTTGTGTAAAAACTAGATTCACAAATTATTATATGGGTGCATAAATACACAAAAAGAGTTTCATCCGTGGACTCCGTATCTAAACTGCAAGCAAATTCTGCCAAATATTTAACCACATTTTTATTGCGCGGGAAGAGCTCTTCGGTTAGGCAAATCGTATTCACCGCCCAGGATGATAATATTTTTAGAGCATCTTTATCATCAAGTAAAGTGTCTGATAAACGATATAGTTTTTCGATAGGGTATAACTCCTTGAATCTATCTCTGGTGTCAACATTGTATTCAAGCAATAAATGATGTATTCGAAATAGTGTTGCCTCTACTCCATAGAGATCATGGTATTTTTCAAACAGGGGTTTGCGCAAATTATATCCTTTAACTCTAGAATAATCATTGTTTGCGAGAATAGACTTAAGATCAGTGCTTGGCATATTTAGCTCTAAATAATTATTGAAATAATCGGTTTTGAAATAATTTTTCATGCGTGTAGCAAAATGGAATCGTTTTTCTAGAGTAAGTTCATAAAAGTGTTCATAGTAATAATCCTTCACAGACATACTGTAAGTATAGCATAAATATGATATAATTACAGGGAGCCTGAAAGGCAATCGCTTGGGGTATCCAAGAGGAAAGTCCGGGCAACATAGAGCATGGTAGTCGCTAACGGCGACCGTCCGTAAGGATAGGGAAAGTACCACAGAAACAAAACCGCCAGCTTGCTGGTAAGGGTGAAAAGAGTGGGGCAAGAGCCCACAGCGGATTATAGTGATATAATTCGGTGGCAAACCCTACTTGTTGCAAGGAGTGCTATCAGCTTTTGCTCGAAGACGCACGCTCACCGCTAGAATATTGTAGTAATACAATGTCTAGATAGATGATTGCCAGTTACTTTTGTAACTACAGAACCCGGCTTAAAGACGGCTCACCTAGAAATATCAAAAAACTGACCTTTATGGGCCAGTTTTTTGAAGTAATATAAATTATTTACTCGATTTTTCCTCGGCACGAGCCTTGGGGGATTCAATTAAACCTTTTTTCTTCAAAGTGCGAAGCGCTGAGGTTGAAATGTTGCATTTAACTTTTTGACCGTTGATGATTAGCGTTCTTTTTGAAACATTTGGTTTAAAAACTTTGCGCGTATGGCGTTGAGAGAATGAAACATTATGGCCATACATTTTGCCTTTGCCGGAAATTTCACAAATAGCCATCTTATTTCTCCTTTATAGTGTTTACGATTTTCTTGAACGCTTCGGGGTTATTGACAGCAAGATCGGCTAAGATTTTGCGATCAAGGTTGACTCCTTTGTTTTTCATGCCGGCAATTAATTGAGAGTAGGAAAGACCTAATTCTCTTGAAGCGTTGTTGATTCTAGTAATCCAGAGTGCGCGTAAATCGCGTTTGCGATTGCGGCGATCACGGTAACTGTATCTTAATGCCTTAATTACGCCTTGCTTACCGAGACGGAAGCTTCGGGTGCGATAGTGTTGCATCCCTTTGGCGGATTTTAATATCTTCTTATGTTTAGCCCTTGCGGCGACACCTCTTTTGATTCTCATTTTAAACTCCTAACGCCCGCTTAATATTTTTAGCAATTTTGCCACTAACCGTGGCGGTGGTTTTAATATTTCGCTTCCTGGCTTTGGATTTTTTAGCGAGAATGTGGTTCCCGTAAGCGCGTTCGCGCATTATTTTCCCGGAGCGGGTAACTTTGATGCGCTTAGCTGTGCCTTTATGCGTTTTTAGCTTTGGCATACTTATTTCCTTTATATATTATGGTTAATATTGTTGCACGACTTTGTTGTGCTAGGTGCGATCGGTAGGCCTTGAAAGTAGGAAATTACTTTTTTCGTACCTGAGCCGATAGGTTGCGCCCGTTCATTTGTGGTTTACCTTCTAAAACGACATCGTCTCCTAGCATTGAAACGACTTTATCTAAAAGGACGTTGCCGATTTCGCGATGAATCATTTCGCGGCCACGAAAGACTATTAAAATCTTTACTCGGTCGCCATCATCGAGGAAACCACGGATTTTGCGGACTTTAATGTTAAGGTCGTTATCTGAAATTTTGAGGCCAATTTTCATTTGCTTTAGCTCGGATTGTTTTTCGCGAGCTTTTTTGCGATTTTTGGCTTCTTCTTTCATTCTTTGATACTGGAATTTACCCCAGTCAATGATTTTAACGACCGGCGGATTAGCGTTTGAGGCAATCTCTACTAAATCTACGCCCTGTTCATTCGCGAGGAGTTGAGCTTCGCGACTAGACATAATGCCTAGCTGCTCACCGTTAGAACCGATTACGCGGACCTCGGGATAACGAATTTCTCCGTTTAGTTTAGTCCGTGAATTATTTTTGATGATAGTCCTTTCTTCTCTTGAATTAACCTGTGGTATATTATATCAAAAAATAGGGAAAAGACAAGTGTTTTTCAGGCATTTTGACGTTTTCTGTAAGTTAGGGCTTCGGCAATGTGATAATCTTTAACAATGGTTTTGCCTTCTAGATCGGCGATGGTCATGGCGACTTTAATTGTTTTAAAATATGATCTAGCCGAGAGATTAAGCTTTTTTGAAGCTGTTAAAAGAAGCTTTTCGGCAGTAGATTCTAGTTTGATTTTTCTTGCCACTTCAAAAGATGAAAGGGAACCATTAAAAGTGCCATCTTCGCCATATCTTAGGAGTTGACGGCTCAATGCATCTGTTATTTTATTTTTTACAACAGTATGTTTGGCGCTTATCTTAGATGTGGACGTGCGCAAGCTTTCGTTATCTACCCTTTCTACGCTTATGGTTAAGTCAATCCTATCGAAAAGCGGACCAGAAAGTCTTTTTTGGTAGTTTTTTATCTGTAGTTCGGTGCAGTGGCATTCGTGCGTGGGGTCACCTAGATATCCGCACGGGCAGGGGTTCATAGTGGCTATCAGCATGAAGTCTGCGGGGTAAATTACTTTGTGATTAGCTTTTGAGATGGAAATTGCTTTGTCTTCTAGGGGCTGCCTTAGTGATTCCAGGGTGGTCCTTGAAAATTCGGGAATTTCATCAAGAAACAAGATTCCTTTATGAGCTAACGAAATTTCGCCGGGACCGCTAGCGCCACCGATGATTGATATCTGGCTCGATGTGTGGTGAGGGTTTCTAAAGGGGCGGTTTTTGATAATCTCGTCGTTTGTTAGACCGGCAATTGAGTAAATTTTAGTTAGCCCAATCATTTCATTAGCAGTTAAGTCTGGCAAGAGATTTGCCGCAGCCTTGGCGAGCAAGGTTTTACCTGCGCCTGGCGGGCCAGAAATTAAGATATTGTGGTGCCCAGAGATGGCGATTTCTAGCGCTCTTTTTGCCGATTCTTGCCCCATGATATGATCTAAAAAGACGGGCGAGTGGTTTTTATTTGGAGCTTTTAGGAGTTTTTTGATATTTGGTTTTTGGGCGACAGGGAGCTCTTTTTGATTTAATAGATGAAGAAAAATATCTTGAAGAGTTTTTGCTCCATAAATCGTGATTCCAGAAATGAGTGAGGCCTGGGGTAGATTTTTGAATGGCAAGTATATTTCTTTAAAATTAGCTTTACGGGCGGTTTCTACGATGTTTATAATGCCTTTTATTGGTCGCAATTCTCCATTAAGGGATAATTCACCTACAAAAAGCTTGTTCGCTACTGTGGCCTGCGCTAATTGCTTAGATAGTATCAATATGGATAATGCGATTGGTAAATCTAGATATGTGCCATCTTTATGAAGTTCCGCGGGCGCAAGATTGATGGTGACTTTTTTTCTTGGAAATGAGAAAGCGGAATTAATTATGGCGCTACGCACGCGCTCTTTGGCTTCGTTGACGGTTTTACTGGCCATTCCGACAATGTTAAATGATGGGAGACCATTGTTTGTGTCGCCTTCTACTTCGACTGGCTTACCATCGAAACCAAAGGGTACTATTGAATGAATTTTTGCTATCATGTCACGTTACTAGCATGACGACCGTAATAATTCAACCTACTTAAAACGGCTATGTTTTAAGTAGATTATTTTGACGGTTAAAAAATATAGAAGTGTGGGATATGCGGTAATTTATGCTGACTCTAGTAGGGCAATATAGGTTGTGGAAAACTCCAAAAAAATATACAAAAATTGTTCAAAAAATCTATTGACATAACCATTTTTTAGCGCTATTATAGAGGTAGCTTTTGAATAAAAAAATTATTCAAAAGGTCAAAACAAAAAATTAGCCAAAATAACTCCACACTCTACAAGAAAGACCGGTTTTCCTCGCAGTTACCGGTCTTTTTCTTTGTAATTGGTTTTTTATGTTTAAAATTAAAAAAGATTTAATGTATCCATTTTTTTAGAAAGGGAACAGCAAAAAAAGACCGCCGGGGTCTTTTAGGAAATTTAAATTGGTGGAGCTGCCGGATACTGCCTCCGGGTCCGGACTATCACTTGGACGTGAATCTACATGCATAGTTTTCTGTTTTGTCTTGGCAAGTTCTAGCTAGCTGCAGAAAACGAAACTGGCCAGCGCCATGGCTAATTTTAGAGCTATTTTTCGCCAACCAAATAGCCTTATTTCCGTTATATGATAATTTCGATTCTACGGAACCTTAAACCGAAATCAGCCTTGAAAAAAATTAGGCATAAGCAGGCATGTACATGACATGCGCTGTTTTCGTGTTTTTAGCACTTATTTAATACTTACGGTATTTAATCGACATGCATCGCGTCTGTTAATAATTCGTCTAAGCTATGATCAGCCCCAACTGATTTTATTATATCAAATTTACAACAATTAAGCAAGATAGGCCGAGGCGTGAGGCGTTTTTTGGCTTTAATGTTGTTAAATTAACAACATTTTGAACAAAGAATTAGAACAGGGAATAATTAGGGCTATTGTTGTTAAAAATACATCAATATAATTGAATAAATCTATTGATTTTTTGTGTGTTTTGTGCTAGGATAAAAGTAGTCGAGATGACTAGACAAAAACTAAAAATAAAAGGTATTTTAACAAGATGAAGAGAGATAAGCCATAGCGATTGGCGGGCGAAAAGGTAATTTCTAGCCATAAATTACAACTTAGGAATTACCTAGAGCTCCGCTAAAATGCGTTGAGCGCGCCAAAAATCTTTCATTAGCACATTAATTATCCATAAACAAGAATGAAAGAAAAACGGCAAGGACAATGCTTCACCTAGTGTGAAGCGGTCAAAAAGGGAATGGCGGATCACGGCTCAGGTAAATAGTTATTTTTTTAGTACCGGATAGCCGCCGCCTCCCTCCAAATTCTTGGGGGTTAACCATTTATGATATAATGAGGTTATGAAGCGTAACCGTTTTATCTATATTTTTAGCGTCGTAGGACTCGCAGTTTTACTTACGATGCTAAACGTAACATCACCTACGGAGATTGGTCCGCTAGGTGTTTTATTATTTTTTACAACACTTTATATGGAATTGTTTTGCTTGATTTCTATTGTGATGCAGCTGTTTTGCCGTGTTGCGCTTAGAAAAACTACTTTTCGTGGTAAGGATTACCTTTACGCTGCAGTGTTTGCCTTTGGGCCGATTATGCTTTTAATGGCGCGCTCTTTTGGCGTGGTTAACCTGTGGACAATTGGTTTAATTGTGCTTTTTTTGGTTCTTGCAGAGTTTTTGGTGTACAAAAGAGTTTAGTGTGATACAATATGCTTATGGATAATAAAAGCGAGGTGATGCCTACTGGCTACGAGAAACAGAGGTCTTTTGATGCGCCTCGTTTTGATGAAATGAATTCTCAGATTCCTGAACGGCAAATTTTGGGTGGTAACCTAGTAGATTCGAGAGGAGTTGGTAATAAAGCGCTAAGCTTATCTGGCGAGACTCAGAGTGCTGATGAACAAATTGCGGCAACGAACGATTATGCAAACGGAGTAAATTATTCCGTCGCGCCTGATGCTCAGCAGGAACCAATAATAAAAACAACAAATAGGCTTGATCCTAGGTCGGTGGAGGCCATTGATAAGGTGATGAGCCGGCTTGATAAGGACGGCGATGTTGTAAACTTTTATGATAAAAGTAGGAATTATATGGAGGAGAATATCGATAAATCATTTGGTCGAAAGATTGGAGACGGCTATAAATGATCTGTTTATGTTTTTTTTACAATACTTTTAATAGGTGGGGTCGTTGATGAAGTCTTGGGTGGTGGTTGTGTTAATTGTTGTAGTGGCGATTTTTTTGGTTCTTGCAGTTGTTTTTGGATTAAAGATTAATAAACTAAGAAAGGCCAAAAAATATGAACGGGGCCTTAAGATGATTCCGCTACTTATTCATTTGCCGCCCAGCACCGATGATATTGAAGTAGGCGGAAGAGATAAGAGAGATGTGGCGAATGAAGCGGTTTCAAAAGCTCAGGTTATGTACTCAATTTTGTCGTCTACCGTGATTGAAGGACTAAAAACAAGACTTTATGGGCAGAGACATTTTTCGCTAGAGATAATCGCGAAGGATGGTTTTATCCATTACTATGCGATAGTGCCTGCGGTTTTAACAGAGACGGTTAGACAGGCAATTCAATCTTCTTATCCGACAGCAAGAATAGAGGAAAAACGTGAAGAGAACATCTTTATTGGGGGAGGTGGAATTAATACGGTTTCTGGGGCTGAGCTTACCCTTAGTAAAGACTCATACTTGCCAATATCGACATATGAAGATACTAAGCGCGATGCGCAAATGGCGATTTTAAATGCGCTTTCGACTGTCGGTAAAAATGAAGGTGCTGCTGTACAAATTTTGTTTCGTCCTGCACAAAAAAATTGGTCGGAAAAAGGAAGAGAATATATAGAAAAAACCCAGAAGGGTGAAAAAACAGGATCTTCATTTAGGACCAATATGGCAAATCTTGCCATCGACCTTATACGTGCCCCCTGGGAAGTGCCTTCGGAGCATGAAAAAGAAGAAGGCCCTACTCCAGTTACCAACATTAAACAGGACGAAATGACTGCCGTGGCTAATAAAATGCGATACCCGGCATTTGAAACTTTAATTAGAATTATAGCTAGCTCCCCTAGTAAGGCTCGTTCTGATGCGATTCTTGGTGGAGTCGTGTCGGCTTTTTCACAGTTTAATTCTCCGGAGCTAAATGGTTTTAAAGTGAATATGCTAAAAAATGCCAAGAAATTAGTAGTTGATTATACTTTTAGATTTTTCCCACTGGGTACAAAATCTAGCATTTTAAATAGCGTAGAGCTTGCTTCTATTTATCATCTTCCAGAGCAAACTTCGATACCAAATTCTCAGGTGGAGCGTCAATTAGTGAAGCAGGTTGACGGGCCGGCCAAATTGGCCACGGAAGGGCTATTTCTTGGCACTAACGAGTTTCGTGGAGATAAGAAGCCGATTTATCTTCAAGAAAAGGATCGTCGTCGCCATATGTACGTAATTGGGCAAACTGGTATGGGTAAGTCTGTGTTTTTGGAGAATATGGCTTTTCAAGATATGTGTGATGGGCGCGGTTTTGCTTTTATAGATCCTCATGGCGATGCGGTGGAGGCGATTTTGCAACGTGTTCCGCAGGAGAGAATTGACGATGTCATTTATTTTGATCCTGCTGACATCGAACATCCGGTGGGTATGAATATGTTTGAATTTACTACGGAGGATCAGAAAGACTTTATCGTTCAAGAGGGGATATCAATGCTGCAGTCGCTGTTTGATCCTCAAAATCAAGGATTCTTTGGCCCTCGTGGGCAGCACATGTTTAGGAATGCAGCGCTTCTTTTGATGGCAGATCCGGCTGGAGCGACATTCATTGATATTCCGCAGTGTTTCACTGATCCTGAATTCGTAAAGTCTAAGCTTAAATATGTAACAGATAAGGCAGTATACGACTATTGGACGAAAGAGTTTCCGGCCTCGCAGAAATCTAATGATGCGGGAGAAGTAATTACGTGGTTTGCCTCTAAATGGGGGCCGTTTATTGCAAATACGATTATGAGAAATACTTTGGGACAGGTTAAATCGGGCTTTAATATTCGTGAAATCATGGATAACAAAAAGATATTCCTAGTTAACCTTTCTAAGGGGCGACTAGGGGATATTAATGCTAATCTTTTAGGTATGATTTTCGTAATGAAGTTTCAGCAGGCGGCCATGAGTAGGCAGGATATACCTGAGGATGAACGTCAGGACTTTTGTCTTTATGTTGATGAGTTCCAGAATTTTGCGACAGATTCGTTTGAATCAATTCTATCTGAGGCAAGGAAGTATCGCCTTAATTTGATTGTCGCTAACCAGTTTATGACGCAGCTAACGGAGAAGATTAGAGAAGCGTTACTAGGAAATGTTGGTACCATAATTTGTGGGCGTATTGGTGTAACAGATGCAGAATTAATGGTGAAGGCGTTTACTCCTACCTTTACTGCGGAGGATCTAACAAAAACACCTAATTTTGCCGCGGTAGCCAAAGTGATGATGTTTGATATGCCTTCAGCGCCGTTTACTATGAACCTCCCTGCTCCGATGGGTGATGCCAATGAGGAATTAATGAAATCACTTAAGAATTACTCGGCCACTAGATATGGGAAGTCTAGAGCTGACGTAGAAAAAGAGATACAGGATCGTTGGAGCGCTGCAGAGCGCGCTAAAACAGCCGAAACACAAAAAGACGTACAGGAAGGCGTCTTGGAGCCAAAAACGCCTCCAAATGGCCAAAAATCAAGCGAGGGAGGGTTTTTGGACGGATGGTTGAATGGTAGTTCTTAGGGTTATTGATTTTTCTTTGGCTTAGGTGTATAATAGATATAGAAATAATTAAGATGAGGTATAAAAATGGCTGATAAAGCAGGTGATTATGATTCGTCTGAAATTCGGGTGCTAGAAGGATTAGAGCCGGTTAGATTAAGGCCTGGTATGTATATTGGTTCTACTGGCTATGATGGGCTACATCATTTGATTAAAGAGATTGCCGATAACTCGATCGATGAGGCCATTGCTGGGTATGCCAATAAGATAGAGATTACTGTTTTGGAGGACGGAGGAGTAAGAATAGACGATAATGGTCGTGGTATTCCTGTAGATATTCACCCTAAAACCAAGAAATCTACCCTAGAGACGGTTTTGACGGTCCTACATGCTGGTGGTAAGTTTGGTGATGGTGGATATAAAGTATCGTCTGGTCTTCATGGGGTTGGTTCTTCTGTAGTGAACGCTTTATCGGTTAAGATGATTGCTGAAGTTTATAGAGATGGAAAGACTCATCATATTGAGTTTGATACTGGCAAGCCTACGATGGAACTTCAAGTATCTAAAGGGAGCCCCAGAGAATCTGGTACTTCTATTACCTTTTATCCGGATCCAACTATTTTTAAAGAGACTACTACCTTTGATTATAACTGGATTTCTAATTATGCGAGACACCAGGCGTATTTAACTAAGGGGATTTTGATTTCTGTGCGTGATGAACGAACGGGAACGCACGAATCTTTCTATTTTGAAGGTGGCATCAAAAGTTATGTAAAGCGCTTAAACAGCGGTAAAGAAGTTATTTCTGACGAGATATTTTATGTTGAAAAGCAAGTAAAGGAGGCGGAGGTAGAGATAGCGCTTCAATATAGTGATACCTTTACCGAAATAATGAAACCTTTCGCAAATAACGTACTTACTCCTGATGGCGGTATGCATGTGGTGGGCTTTCGCACAGGGTTAAATCGCACGATTAACGATTATGCGCGCAAGAATGGTTTGCTTAAGGAGAAAGAAGATAATCTTTCGGGTGATGACATAAAAGAGGGCCTAACAGCGGTAATTTTAGTAAAGCTTCCAGATCCTCAGTTTGAAGGGCAGACGAAAAATAAGTTGGGTAACCCAGAAGTGCGCGGTTATGTTGATAAGGTGATGACTGAGTACTTTGGTTATTACCTCGAAGAGAATCCTGCTATCGCTAAAAAAATTGTTGGAAAGGCTATTTTGGCCGCCAGAGCGCGAAAGGCTGCACGAGCTGCTCGCGATAACGTAATCAGGAAAGGGGCTTTTGAAGGCCTAAATTTGCCTTCTAAACTAACGGATTGTTCTAGCAGGAATAGGGAAGATTGCGAACTGTTTATCGTAGAGGGGAATTCTGCTGCTGGTTCGGCTAAAGAGGGGCGTAACCCTCAAATTCAAGCAGTTCTGCCTCTTAGAGGTAAAGTTTTAAATACTGAGAGGGCCAGGCTTGATAAAATGCTTGCAAATCAGGAATTGGTATCTTTGATAAAGGGGTTAGGGGTCGGTATTGGAGAACAATTTAATATTGACGGGCTTCGCTATGACAAAATAATCTTTATGACGGATGCCGATGTAGACGGTTTGCACATTGCTACTCTACTGATGACATTTTTCTTTCGCTATATGCCACAAGTAATTGAGACTGGGCACGTATATCTTGCGAAACCACCTCTATTTGGCTTGATTAAGGGCACTGGAAATACTCGTAAGATTGAGTATCTTTATGATGAGGTTTCTCTAGAGAATAAGCTAAACGAGAAGATTGAAGAAAAGCGAAAAAGTGGAGTCAAAATCGATGAATCGCAGGAGAGATTTAAGCAGGCTGGTTATACCGCTCAGCAGCGGTTTAAAGGTTTAGGCGAAATGGACGCAAAACAACTTTGGGAAACAACGATGGACCCGGAGAACCGAATTTTGGTTAAGGTACATATTGATGATGCAGAGAAGGCGGATGCGGTATTCACGAAGCTGATGGGAGATCAGGTCGAACTTCGTAAAAACTTCATTCAGGCGGGAGCTGCAACTGTTAATCTTGATGATCTGGACTTTTAAGGAGGAATTATGGTAGACGACAAAAGCAAAAAAGTAGAAGAAGAAAATCTATCCAGCGAGACGCCGGATGTATCCGGTGAAGTAGTGTCCGAAAATCCTATCACTGATGGTATTGAGATTAAGCCGGTTGAGCACACCATGGAAGACTACTTCCTGCGTTACTCCATGTCTGTGATTGTTGATCGTGCTTTGCCGGACGTTCGCGATGGTCTTAAGCCGGTAAATCGTCGTATTCTTTATACGATGAATAAGAATGGATGGAAAGCTCCGCACGCTACAGTAAAGTCTGCACGTATTGTGGGTGATGTGATGGGTAAATATCATCCGCATGGGGATTCATCTATCTATATGGCGATGGTTAACTTGGCTCAGCCTTGGAAAATGCGTTATACATTAATTGAGGGGCAGGGTAATTTTGGCTCGATGGATGGTGATGAGCCGGCGGCTTACCGTTATACTGAGGCTCGTATGGATAAAGTGGGAGCCGAGCTTCTTACCGATATTGAGAAAGATACTGTTGATTTTCGTGACAATTTTGATGGTACCGAACAGGAACCAGTGGTTTTGCCGGCGGCACTACCGAATATTCTCTTAAATGGGCAGATGGGTATTGCGGTAGGTATGGCGACTAATATCCCTCCGCATAATCTTGGGGAACTTGTTGACGCAACAGTGGCTCAGATTGATAACCCAGAGATTTCTCTTGACGAATTAATGAAGCACGTAAAAGGGCCGGATTTTCCAACCGGAGCAGAGGTTTATGGTGGTGCGCCGATGAAACAGGCGTATGCTACAGGTAAAGGCTCCGTGGTTATTCGTGCCGTTGCTAATATAGAAGAACGAGCTAAGGGACGATTTAATATTGTAATTACTGAAGTTCCTTATGGTATGAGCAAGGAGGGATTCATCGAGAAAGTTCGCGAGTTGGTGCTGTCTAAGAAGTTAGATCATATCGCTGATGCGCGCGATGAATCTGCGAGAGGCAAGATTCGAATTGTGGTTGAGCTAAAGAAGGACGCTTTTCCAAAGAAGATTTTAAACCAGCTATTTAAGATGACTGGTCTTCAGACCTCTTTCCACTATAATATGCTAGCCTTAATAAATGGAGTCCAGCCGAGGACACTTGGACTTAAGGAGATTCTCGGCGAATTTATAAAGCATCGCCAAAAGGTAGTACGTAGAAGAACAGAGTTTGAACTTAAAAAAGCCAAGGAGAGAGCGCATATTCTTGAGGGTTTAAAGATTGCTCTTGATAATATTGATGAGGTGATTAAAGTCATCCGCGCTTCTTATGATGATGCCGATAAACAGCTCATGTCTAGGTTTGGACTTTCCGAGATTCAGGCTAACGCCATTTTGCAAATGCAACTTCGTCGCCTCCAAGGACTAGAGCGCGATAAAATCGAAGAAGAGTTAAAGCAACTTCATGAACTGATTGAGAAATTAGAGGCTATTCTTGCCGACGAGAACGAAATTCTCCGCGTTATCAAAGAAGAGCTGATTGCTCTAAAGGCTAAATATGGTGACGAGCGTCGCTCTAAGATTATTAACCACGAAGTGGGGAAGTTTTCGGAAGAGGAATTGATTCCAGAAGAAGAGAGTGTGATTCTTTTAACCTCAGAGAATTATATGAAGCGTGTGCCGCAAACTGATTTTCGCAAACAAAATAGGGGCGGTAAAGGTAAGCGGGGTATGACTACTAAAGAGGAGGATGTGATCGCTCAGATTTTGACCGCAAACTCTCACGATTATCTGTTATTCTTTACTAATCAGGGTAGGTTGTTCCGCATGAAGGCGTACGAGGTGCCACAGGCTTCGCTTGCCGCCAAGGGGACGGCTGCTGTCAATATGCTAAATATGCATCCGGAAGAAAAAATTACGGCCATCATTAAGCAGGGTGATGCCGGCGATAATGGCTTCTTGTTTATGGCGACTAAAAAAGGAACTATTAAGAAATCTGCGATTAAGGACTTTTATAATGTAAGGAGTAATGGCTTAATTGCAATTAAACTATCTGATGGTGACGAACTAAAGTGGGTACAGGAGACAACTGGGGAGAACGATATAGTGATTTCTACTTCTGCTGGTCAAGCGACTAGGTTTAACGAGAAGGAAGTTCGCGTAATGGGGCGCTCGGCCATGGGTGTAAGGGGAATGAGGCTGCGCCCGAGGGATGAAATTGTCGGCATGGACGTGGTTACGGACCCTAAGCAGAAGCTAATTGTGGTTTCGGCTAATGGATACGGTAAGGCGACTCTAGTTTCTAATTTCCCACCACACAAGAGAGGCGGTGTTGGAATTAAGGTGGCTGCGGTGACTGCTAAGACTGGTCCAATAGTAGCTGTGCATACTCTAGATCCTTTAGCCAAAGAGGTAATTATGATGTCTACTAAAGGCCAGGCGATACGTGTAGCAATGAAAGAGATACCGACACTTGGTCGTGCTACTCAAGGCGTTCGTATTATGAAAATGTCTGAGGGGGATACGGTTGTCTCGATTGGGATTGTGCTCCCAGAAGATGAGGCCAACGACAATAGTGAGATGAAGGCCGAGGAAAAGACAGGCAAAACCACTAAATAGGATAGTTTTATCTGTAACTAGATTCCAAAAAGACCACGTAAAACGTGGCCTTTTTGGTAGTAAAAGAGAGCTAACTTTCAAACTTGATTGTTACTTCGGTTAAGGCCCCCGATTTGTGGAGCTTATCGATGGTTTTACATAGTATATCGATTGCGGTGACGCTTTTTTGAGGATTGCCTTTAGAGATTCTAACAGTCACTCTACTAACTTCCTTATGAGAAGATAATGAGTTTGCTTCGTCTTGATGGGTGAGCCGATACTTATCTATCCAGTGTCTACAGACTTCCTTGACGAAGGATTCGTAGGTCCCGAAGTAGTGATGAACCGCAAAGTGCGGGATGTTAGAAGAAAAGCGCGATCCTAGCTTGTAATCATTCTCAATTATCTTGATTGCTGATGGCGGGTCGGTTAGGAATTGGGCGCCAATCAGCCATTGTCCTGACGCTTCTATGTTGTCGAGGTTGTTCATTCCGAGTTCGATAAGTTCTTCTCTAGTATATTGATCAAGCTCGGCGGCAAATCTGAAACTGAGCCAAACGGTGCTTTCATTGTTGTCGAACGAAAACTTTCGATCGCCTACATACTCTTTGATGAATTTTTTAAGCTCATCGGATGGGTATTTATTAAGGCGAGGTGGAATATGGAAATGCTTAGACCATACTTTGCTCCGATTGCATCCGTCGCAAACTTCGTAATCCCAGTCTTCTGGAGTTACGGGACGGCCTAGCTTCGCCTCCATTGCTCTTAGTGTTTGACAGAGTTTTTCGCTATTTTTGTAGCGATAGGGTATTATGCGGCCTTTTTCTATTATTCCAGCCTGGAAAAGAAAATCGTGCCAGGACGTGAAGAAGTCGCTCCATCTTTTTTGAGTATAGATATACCAATCAAAACGATCTGGTATGCGCTCCAGCTTTTTACAAAGCTCCTGCATTTCGGTGAGGAGTTGGAGCTTTTCTTCGTTTGCCGTATTGATTTGCTCCATAGTATGTCCTTCCTTCTAGCTTTCTAATACTACCTTAAGGTGCGATAGGTTTATTGGATAAAATCTACAGGGTATTGTTTTTTATAGCATAAAAAACTGAGTGAGGCAAGCGTGTCTTTAAAAAGCTTGAGCGTTTTATTGGGGTTGATATTTTATTTAATCCGTGCTCATATTTTTTACACAAATAAAATAACAGAGGAGCATTATGGAGAAAAAATCTATATTCTTATCAGTCTTAGTTGCTGGACTGTTCGTGGCCAGTTTTCGAACGTCGCAAGCTTCGGCTCTTTATATAGACAACAAAGATCATGTCTGGTATTCGGTTTCGGAGTTATTAGAATATAAAAAGGAATATGATAGGGAAGCAGAAGATGTTTGCGGGGTTGATTCTATTTGTTTGGAGGAATTATTCTTTTCTAAAATGGATGGCATGGAGTCAAAATTTCAAGCCTTTAATCAATTAATGCAACAGCAATTTGTGGTGACTAGTATCAATCCGGGTGAAGAAACGATTAAAGTACTGTTTTTTGATGAGGACGCAATGATGAGGTATATGGGAATTCATGAATCTCTTAGGCTTGGCGAATTGTATATAGGGTGGTTTGATTATGGTTCGGATCGAATCTTTAATTACGGTATTTATACTGATGAGCTATTCGATGAGACGTTATCTGGAGCGCATTTAATATATGCTCAAAGGGATAATAAGGGTAACAAAATTCCAGCTAATCAAGAATTTGAGTTATACGTTCCTGGGTCAAATCTGCTTGCAAACAGGCTCGGGGTGATTTCTTACGCTGCTTTTGCTGACCCGTATTTTAACGCAATGGGATATTTTGACTATGCTTCGTGCCTTATGGAGCCAGATTATGCTGAGGGAACAGAGTGCCGTTTGATGTTTTCTGCTGAAGAAGGTCAGAGGTATTTTCCGCCGCGAGAAACGGTTACGGACAATGATGAACCTTCGTCTCTGGAAACCAACGAGAATAATGAGAGTAAGGATAATCGGGATATAATTAGGGAGGAGGCCGAGGTAAATAGTGATATAGAAGCTAATGATAGCAACACGGCTATTAAAGGTGAGATGGTAAATGATGTCGCCGCGAATAATAGTGAGAGCGCGAGCGATGTGGCGAAGAATGCTGAATTTTTAACTAATAATGTAGCCATAAAAGCTCCAAATACAGGGGCTGGGCCTTGCGTGCAAAAGACAATTGAGTTTCCGTGGTGGTTAATGGTTTTGATTGCTATAGGTGATGCAGTGATTTTGTGGCTGTTTTGGCCAAAATCTCTCAAAAAATCTAAAAAAGTACTTGACAAAAAGTTGCGGGTGCGATAAGATGATAACAGTCTAAAGCTGCGAGCACTTATTTTAATCGTCTTTAGAAATATTTTAACAATTTAGTTGTGCAATTAATCATCGTCAGTTTTACTTTATGAGTTTTTGAACAAACTTATACTTTAATGGAGAGTTTGATCCTGGCTCAGGATGAATGCTGGCGGCGTGCCTAATACATGCAAGTCGAGCGGTAACAGGGAGTTCCACCGTTTCCTTGACACACCTAGCGCTTTATCGTAGGTTGTTGACTTCGAGGGAACCGTGGAATTTTGCTGACGAGCGGCGGACGGCTGAGTAACGCGTGGGAACGGACCCCAAACTGAGGGATAACGCATCGAAAGGTGTGCTAATACCGCATGTGATCTTCGGATTAAAGGATT
>JAEEUB010000009.1 GCA_016286785.1 Candidatus Saccharimonadota bacterium | reverse complement strand
GACACGGCCACCCATAGCGCGAGCCAAAATGTCTTTAAGGTCATAAATACTCTTGTAGCTGCGGTCTTCTGGAGGCAAGAACCAAGTCACACCGCCGGTGCTGCCACGTGGGATAATCGTAACTTTGTGAACCGGGTCAGAATTTGGAAGCACGTGGCCAACGATGGCGTGGCCAGCTTCGTGATAAGCCGTGATTTTCTTTTCTTGGTCGTTCATGACTTTGGACTTGCGTTCTGGACCAATCGCGACGCGCTCAAAGGCTTCGGTGAGGTCGGCATTTGAAATAGCTTTGTGGCCTTCGCGCGCAGCGGTAATAGCAGCTTCGTTGGCGATGTTTGCGAGGTCGGCACCAGAGGAGCCGGCGGTTTTGGCGGCCATCGCTTCGAGATCTACGTCGCTTTCAACTGGTTTATTTTTGAAATGAACTTTCAAAATTTCGAGACGATCTTTTCTTTCTGGCAAGGTCACATTGATGTGGCGATCAAAACGGCCCGGGCGAAGCAAAGCTTTATCAAGCATGTCGACGCGGTTGGTGGCAGCCATCACAATGACGCCAGATTCGTTGTCGAAACCATCCATCTCAACGAGGATTTGGTTCAAGGTTTGCTCATCTTCACGACCAGCGCCGCCCTTGGCGTCACGTTTGTGAGCCACGGCGTCAATTTCATCGATAAAGATAATTGATGGAGCGTTTTTCTTGGCTTTGGCGAAGAGGTCGCGCACGCGGGAGGCGCCTACACCTACAAACATTTCGGCAAATTCAGAACCAGAAATCGAGAAGAACGGCACATTGGCTTCGCCGGCCACGGCGCGCGCCATCAAAGTTTTACCAGTACCTGGGTCACCAGCGAGCAAAACGCCACGCGGAATCTTGGCACCAAGTTTTTCGTATTTCTTTGGATTCTTTAAAAAGTCTACGATTTCAGTGAGGTCTTGCTTAGCGGCTTCGTTACCCGCTACGTCGTTAAAGGTGATGCGTTTTTTGTCTGGGCCATAAAGGCGGGCGCGCGATTTGCCAAAGCTCATGCTTTGGTTGTTAGCGGATTGCGCCTGGCGCATCATGTAAGAAAGGAAGAAGATAATAGCCAGAATTGGCAAAACTGTGAGCCCAACGTTTAACACAATCCCCATCACGTCGATGTCTTCTTTATATTCGATGGTTGGATAAAGTTTCTTGCACTCAACAAGTTCGTTGCCGTCTAGGTCTGCGCAACGATTAACGAGGCCTTGGTCATAGAGCGTACCCGAAGCGTCTTTTCTAGAGGTTTCAGTTGGCTCGTCTTGGTCTTTCAGGGTGATCTCGAGGTTGTCGCCGGTTACGGTGATTTTTTTGATGTTACCTTCTGGGTCGTTGGCGCGAGCAATCACTTCCGAAATTGGCACTTCGATCTTTTCAACACCCTTGGAATTTAGATTGTTGACAATTAACAAGCAAAGGCAAACCACAACTACAGCAAAGAGAATTCCGCGTGCAGTATTGGAACTCTTTGGCGCATTTTTTGGCGGCATTTTTGGCCTAGTATTATCTGACATGTTTTTCTCCTTAATGTAACCATTTTATCATGAATGGCTTCGAAAAGTAGTTTTATTAATTAAATAAATGTGATATAATAATATTACCGTCTGGGTGTAGCACAGTTGGTAGCGCGCGACTTTTGGGAAGTCGAGGTCGCAGGTTCAAGTCCTGTCACCCAGACCACAAAGAAAAAATGGACCCGCAGGGTCGATTTTTTTCTTTGTGATTTAGTGGCAGGGCCCTGAACCGTAGGTTCAGCCATAGTAGGAGCCGAGTAAAAATCTAAAATTTATTTTAGATTTTTGGAGGCGACGCCCTATGGTCTTGGTTTGGCGAAGCCAAAGCAAGAGCCCTGTCACTTGCACGTAGCTTGAACCAAATCATCCAACAGCCCACGGGCTTTTAGATAATGCTCAAGCGAGTCATACTCACCATTATTATATTTACCAGTGGCGATTTCAGTGGCGGCCTCGATGCCGACGTAGCGGTAATGCCAGGTTTCGAACAGGCCGGTCGTACCGTTTTCGTCCACGTTGGCCGGCAAGCTCATTGGGCCGCCTGCCCAAGGCTCTGGGAAGCGATCAATAAAGCCATACTTGTACGAATTTTCGTAGAGCCATTGCCATTCAAGGTGGTTTGCATAGTGGTCGGTGTCGAGCGACGAGCCATAGGTAATGTCAATTAGGTCGCAAGTGAGGCCGGTGTGGTGATCACTCTCGCCGGTTGCCGCGCACATGCGTCCACAATTGGTGCCTACCGAACGGAAGCAAGACATTGTGCCCATTTCGTGGCCCGGATAGGCTTTCTTATAATCTTCAAGCATAGTCGCAAGGTGTGCTGCCGCCTCGGCGTCTAGCAAATTGTCGCCATTCCAAGAATGGTGTTCTTTGATTCCGTAATTTGACCACAAACTCACGAGCTCGGTTTTTCGTGCCGCGATAAATTCACTTTCGACTTTATAATTTGGATTAATGAGCATCAAATTACCAAGCTTAATCGTGCAGTTTTTCGATGGCGCATTGGTTTTTGCGCTTGGAATATTCTCAATTACTTCGTTATCATGTTCTTCGATCTTAGGAGCATGTTCTGGAATCTCGGGAGTATGATTTTCTGCCTCTTCTTCGTCTTTAGTTTCTTCCCTGTAATTTTCGAAAAATTCTTCGATTTTTTCGGAACTATGTTTTCGAAACTCATCAACAAGATTTTTTGAGTCGTCATGAAAGTTTCCGAGCATAAAAAATCCGAAAACCGAAACGGCAATCGGCACAGCAATCGCAAGCACCGTAATGACGATTCTAATGATGCGTTCTTTTGTAGAATCTGGCCCCATATTTTTATTATACGCGATTTTGCGAAGAAAAATCCTGTGATATAATTAGTTGAATCTGGGTGTGGCGCAGTTGGTAGCGCGCAGCGTTCGGGACGCTGAGGTCGTCAGTTCAAGTCTGATCACCCAGACCAAATCAAAATAAGGAGGCATAGTGGCGGATAAAATTAAAAACAGTACAAGTGGCAAAAAAGTAAATAATAATGCTTCTAATGTTTCTAGAAGTTTTTTGTTTACTTTTGTTTTAATTGGCCTCGGTGTATTTTTATTATTTAGCTTTAACTCTAATCCAGTTAAAAAAACCGATGTTCCGATTTCCGATGTAATCGCTAGAGCAAACGACCCAGAGGGTGACATTGCTAAAATAACTGTTACTGGCAACAATCTAGATATTACTTTAAAAGATAAAGACCAGCCAACGGAGACATCAATTAAGGATGGTTCCGGGACTTTGTACGACCAGGGCTTAGTTAACTACTGCGAAAAACTTAGCGGCGAAGAACTCACAAAATGTCAAGAAAACTACCCAGTTATCGAATATAAAGAAGAAGTTAACGTTTGGGGAATCATTTTAGATGTAGCTCTAACCGTACTGCCAATCATCGCAATCGTAATCTTCTTCTCGTGGATGATGAAGCAGGCCAACATGGCCAATAGCCAATCTATGTCTTTTGGCAAATCAAGAGCAAGATTATATGGTCCCGATAAGAAAAAAGTCACATTTAAAGACGTAGCCGGAAACGAAGCCGCCAAACAAGATTTAACCGAAATCGTAGACTTTCTAAAAAGCCCCAAAAAATACGAAAAGCTCGGCGCCAAAATCCCGCGTGGCGTTTTGCTAGCGGGCGACCCTGGTACTGGCAAAACCTTAATGGCCCGTGCCGTTGCTGGTGAGGCTAACGTACCGTTTTTCTCAATCTCTGGCTCAGAATTTGCCGAAATGTTTGTTGGCGTAGGTGCTTCTAGGGTTAGGGATCTATTTAATAAAGCTAAAAAGAATGCCCCTTCCATCATCTTTATAGATGAAATTGACGCTGTAGCTCACAAGCGTGATGCTCGCGGTGGAGCAGGACGAGAAGACGAACAAACATTAAACCAAATACTGGTAGAAATGGATGGATTTGATAATGACTCTGGCGTAATCGTAATGGCCGCTACCAACCGTGTAGATATGCTAGATAAGGCCTTGCTTCGCCCTGGTCGTTTTGATAGACACGTTAATGTTACCTTGCCAGAGCGTAAAGACCGCCTAGAAATCTTAAAAGTGCATTTTAAAGGCAAACCCGTAGAAGAAAATGTAGATTTAGAATCTCTCGCCAAAAAGACGGCTGGTTCTTCTGGTGCGGATCTTGCTAATATCGCAAACGAAGCCGCTATTACCGCTGCCCGTGAAGGCCATAAGGCCATATCAAATAAAGATTTAACCGAAGCCTTTGAAAGAGTAGCAATTGGCCCAGAACGTAAATCTAAAGTCATGAACGAAAAAGAGCGCAAAATTACGGCCTATCACGAGGCCGGCCATGCCGTAGTGGGGCATGTACTCCCAGACTCTGACCCGGTGCATAAAGTTACTATTATTCCAAGAGGCCAAACTGGTGGCGTAACTTGGTTCCTACCTCCAGAAGATCGTAGCTACAAGAGTATTTACGAGCTGAAAGACATCCTAGCCAGAGCTATGGGTGGCCGCATCGCCGAAAAACTTATTTTTGGTAAAGATGCAGTCACGACTGGCGCTTCTTCCGACCTAAGAAATGTTGCCGAACTCGCAAAGTCGATGATCGTAGAAGAAGGTATGGGTGAAGGCACTCGCAACCAAGTTTTCCCATCCGAGGCCACCGGATATTATACGATTACCGCTGGCAAGCCGTATTCAGAAAAAACTTCCGAAACCATCGACGCCGAGATTAAAAAGCTTTCCGACGAAGCCGCTAAACGTGCCGAAGAAGTATTAAAAGCTAACAAAGCTGTTCTTGATAAACTAGCAGAGGAACTTTTGGCCCACGAAACTCTAGAAGAAGCGGAATTAGAGCCAATATTAAAACCCGCCAAATTACCCACAATCGTAAAACTACATTAACATTATCATTAACGCAATCAAATAATACTTTTCGGGGGCTTCCGGAGGCTGCTGCCGAGGATGAGGGCGTGAGCCCCGTAAAGACGGGCGCGAACGACCCGTCCCCAGAAAAGTATTATTGATTGCATTTGAGGAGAATATTATGGAAAGATTTTTAGATTATTTTGTGCCAGAAAAATACACGCTAAGCCTTGGTATTAATAAGTTTGACAAAAAAATCGGTGGCACAGTGCTAGTTGTTGGCGAAGCCCTGCAAGAGTCTATAAAGTTTCATGCGGTTGATCTAAAAATCAAACAAGTACTAGTGAATGGCAAAAATGCCGAGTTTAAGGCTGACAAAAAAGAACTAGAAATCTTAAATGTAAAGCCTGGCAAGGCGGAAATCGTAATAACCTACGACGGCTCTTTAAATGAAAACATGGAAGGAGCATACCTATCCACTTACGAGCATAATAAAAAAACAGAAATAATCGTAACTACGCAGTTTGAGTCGCACTATGCAAGAGAGGCCTTCCCGTGCATTGATGAACCCGCTGCTAAAGCGGTATTCGAATTGTCTCTAACGGTACCAAGTATAGAAGGTGAAATTATTCTTTCTAACATGCCAGTGGCAAAAACCAACAATTATTCCAAGGTACCAGACGGCAAACTCGCGGTTTTTTATAACGAGGATGGCACTAAGACCACAAATAAATATATCGAATACATTTTTGAACCAACCCCCAGAATGTCCACATACTTACTTGCCTGGGTAATTGGCCGCTTCCATGGTAAAACTATAACCAACGCGCATGGGATTAAAATCGCAACCTACTGTGCCCTAAATCAGGATATCGACTCTGTAGATTTTGCTAACAAAATCGCAGCAAAAAGTCTAGAGTTTTATGATGACAATTTTAAAGTTTCTTATCCATTAAAAAAACTAGATCAAGTTGCATTGCCGGATTTTGAAGCGGGGGCAATGGAAAACTGGGGGCTAGTAACTTATCGCGAGTCAATGTTGTTAGTCGGAAAATCAGCTACCCTAGGGGCCAAAAAGTCGGTCGCGATTACGGTAGCGCATGAGCTTTCGCACCAGTGGTTTGGTGATTTGGTTACAATGCAGTGGTGGGATGATCTGTGGCTAAACGAATCCTTTGCTAGTGTAATGGAATATTATGCGGTCGACTCGATCCATCCAGAATACAAGATTTTTGAAAGCTTCTTTACTGGAGACTGCTATGCGGCTCTGCTTCGTGATGCGCATATGGGTGTGCAGTCCGTACATCAAGATGTAAAAACCCCAGAAGAAATCGCAACCTTGTTTGATGGCGCTATCGTTTATGCAAAAGGCGCCAGGCTAATGCTGATGTTGATTCGCTTAATGGGTTGGGAAAACTTTTGCAAGGGAATCGCTGATTATTTTGAGAAGCACAAATATCAAAACACTATTGGTGACGATTTGTGGGAAGCTCTAAAACCCTACGCGGACTTTGATCCGGGCGAGTTAATGCACGCTTTTATTGATAGGCCTGGATATCCAGTAATTACAAACTTAGGTGGCAACTTTAAAGAGTTCGAACAAAAAAGATTTTTGCTAGATGGCCCAATAAAAAAAGAATCATGGCCAATTCCAGAAATCACCGAGGACATGAGTGGGCACTATGTTCTAAATCTAACCGAGACAGAATTTGAAAAAAGATTAAACGATTTTGATGATTTGGGTCTAGAGCAAAAACTCCGGCTCTTAATTGACCGTGACCTAATTACGCAGGCGGGACTAGACAGCGCAGCTTCATTGATTCCGCTCGCCCAAAAATTCAAAACAGAAAACGCACCAGCCGTCTGGAACAAGGTTGCATCATTAATTGGCAATCTCAAGGTTTACGTCGATGACGAATCAGCCGAAGAAAAATTGCTAAAAAAATACGTGTTTAATCTGATTGACGAAAAACTAGAAGAAATCGGAATTGTAACTCGAAAGAATGATGACGAGGATACAATTCGCCTGCGCGCCAACTTGATGGGGCTAGATTATTTTGCAGAAGATATTAAAAGATTCAAAAAACTCGCCAAAATGTACGAAAATAATCCAGAAAAAATGGACCCCGAAATTCGTGATGATATTTTAAGCGCAAAAATTTACTTAGAGCCAGAAATTACAGATGATTATTTGGAGAAATACAAAAACACATCAGATCCAGACATCAAGTTTGATTATCTTTCTTCTGCGGCGCTCGTGCGTGACAAAAAACAACTAGAAAAAATTGTAGCTTTGCTTGGTAATTTTGAAGTTGTTAAACCGCAAGACCAGCTCTACTTATTTGTTTATCTTTATCGTAACCCAAAATCCAAAAAACAAACTTTTGACTGGTTGACGAAAAATTGGGAATTAATCAAAAAAACTGGTGGCGATAAGACTTTGAGTGATTACCCAACGCTAGTATCCAGATTGGCTCGTACCGATGAAGAACTAAAACGTTTCGTTGATTTCTTTGGACCGATGAGAGAAGATCCAGCCCTTACTCGCGCAATCGAAATTGGCGAAAACGAAATTAAATCCAGAATCAAACTAATTAAGAACAATAAAGAAAAAGTTTACGAAGCATTAAAGATAATAGTGCAATAAAAAAACGTACAAAATATACGTGGTGCCCGCGACTGGATTTGAACCAGCACATCCGTAAAGACACTAGCACCTGAAGCTAGCGCGTCTACCAATTCCGCCACGCGGGCTCCCCTTATTTATACCATAGATAAACAAATAATTCCATTAGCTCCAGGACGGGCGCTAATGCTTTAATGTGTTATAATTAAAACAACTGGAGGTAAAATGATAGAAGTAAATTGCAGCCCCGAGATAGATACCAAAAAAACCGTAGGTATTTTAAAAGAAATTGCTAGGGATAAAATGGGTGGCTGGCTCACTCTGCCTCGCAAGTTCGACATGGGCGAGTTTATGCGGATTAAGGAGGCTGCCAAAAAAATTAACGAAGAAAGCGAATATCTTGTTTGTATTGGAATTGGCGGGTCGTATTTGGGCCACCGCGCAATCATGGAGGCTCTTCGGCCAAAATCTAGTACCAGAATTATCTATGCTGGCAATTCTTTATCAAAAAGAGAATTAGATTATGCGCTAAGGTGCGTAGGGGATCACGATTTTTCTATTAATATTATATCTAAATCTGGCACTACTTTAGAGCCCGCGATTGCATTTTCGGCTTTTAAAAGGAAACTAATTGAAAAATATGGCGAGGAAGAAGCCAACAGTAGAATCTATGCCACCACGGATAAAAAGGAAGGAGCCTTACACGACGAAGCCGTGGCATCTGGCTATACTAGATTTATAGTGCCAAATAATATCGGTGGTCGCTATTCGGTATTAACGGCAGTAGGGCTTTTGCCGCTCCTTGTAGCAGGAGTAGATATCGACAAGCTACTCGAGGGGGCTGCCGAAGCGGTAGAATCGGCGGTAAGCCCTGCCACCAAATACGCCTGGATGAGATATGCTCTTGGGCAAAAAAACTACGATACAGAAGTTTTTGCAAGTTTTGAGCCTTCAACTATGTACTTTAACGAATGGTTAAAGCAATTATTTGGCGAATCGGAGGGAAAGAATAAACAAGGAATCTTTCCCGCCTCTGTAATCTATTCCACGGATTTACATTCACTTGGGCAGTTTATGCAGGACGGGCGCCGCAATCTTTTTGAAACAATTATAGACTACCCCACAGACGAAACTAACGCCAAGGTAGTACAAGCCGTACGAATTGCCCATACTGATGGCGGAATTCCAGTACTTGATATCAGGGTGTCATCATTTGACGAAAAAGGATTCGGCGAGTTAATCTATTTCTTTGAACTCGCTTGCGCCGTGAGCGCCAAACTTTTTGGCGTTAATCCATTTGACCAGCCAGGCGTAGAAGCTTATAAAAATGAATTGAAAAGATTAATGACTAAGGAGTAGGCATGAAGAAAAGGGTGGTATTAGCTTTAGGCGGCAATGCTTTACAAAAAAACGGCGAAGCAACAGCCGAAGCTCAAAAGAAAATCGCGAGCCAAGTTGGCAAAATAATCGCAGAACTAGCCTCAAGATACGAAATCGTTATAGCGCATGGTAATGGTCCACAAGTGGGAAACATTCTAATTCATGAAGAAGCAGCGGGCACCAAGGAGGCTCCAGCCATGCCATTAGAAACTGCAGTTGCGATGAGTCAAGGCCAAATTGGATATTGGCTGACGCAGGCAATTAATAACGCTTTTGCAAAAAACGGTCATAGATCAAAAGTCGCCACCGTGGTGTCGCAGGTTGTGGTAGATAAAAATGATCCTGCTTTTAAAAATCCTACTAAACCAATCGGGCAATTCTATTCCGAGAAAGAAGCAAGAGTCTTGGCTCAAAGAAATGGTTGGACCGTCAAAGAAGATGCTGGTCGCGGGTGGCGGCGCGTAGTTGCTTCGCCAAAACCTATAGATATCGTAGAGAAAAAAGCGATTAAAGAATTGATGCACGATGGAATTATCGTGATAGCCGCAGGTGGCGGTGGAATTCCGGTTTACCGTACAAAGGTACTAAAAAGACTAAAAGGTATAGACGCGGTAATTGATAAAGATTTTGCTGCCGAAAAACTAGCCGAGCTAACCGACGCAGACATATTCGTTTCGGTAACCGCTGTTCCAAATGTATTTATTAATTACGGCACAACCGAGCAAAGCGCTATTTTTAAAATCTCAGCCAGAGAGATGGAAGGTTTGAAGAAATACGGTTACTTTAAAGCTGGCTCAATGTTGCCAAAAGTAGAAGCAGCGACAATTTTTGCTAAAAAAGGTGGCACAGGTATTATTACTGACATAGATCATCTTAAAGAGGCGCTTGCTGGGAAAGCTGGGACTATTGTTCAAAAATAACAAATATTAACGCTTGTGCTTATCGCTAAACTTTTGTATAATTAAATAGACATTAAAAGGTGGCTACATGAATTTTTACAATAGAGATTTTTTGAAAATCTTAGATTTTAGTGAGGAAGAACTTCACTATATGTTGGCGACAGCCAAAAAATTTAAACAAATAAAAAAAGCAGGGCAAAATCATAAATATTTTCCAGGCAAAAACATTGTTATTGTTTTTGAGAAAACTTCCACTAGAACAAGATGTTCTTTTGAAGTAGCTGGATACGATCTTGGCATGGGCGTAACTTATCTCGACCCGACCGGCTCTCAGATGGGCCACAAAGAATCAATTGCAGATACGGCAAAGGTCTTGTCGCGAATCTATGATGGTATTGAGTACCGTGGGTTCGACCAAAAAATCGTAGAAACCTTAGCCGAAAACTCTGACGTACCAGTTTGGAATGGCTTAACTAACGAGTGTCATCCCACTCAGGCATTGGGCGATTTTATGACCATAGAAGAGTATTTTGGCAATCTAGAAGGCCTTACCCTAGCATTTGTTGGCGATACTAGAAATAACGTAGCTAATTCCTTAATGGCAATGAGCGCTAAAATGGGAGTTAACTTTATCGCCTGCGGCCCTAACCACCTTCGCACCGACGAAGAAGTCGTAAGAAAATGCCAGGAAGTAGCATCAAAGAATAACTGTACTATTACGGTTACCGATGACTTGAATGCCCTAAATGCCAAGGCGGATGTAGTTTACACAGATGTTTGGCTATCCATGGGGGAAGATAAAGAAAAATGGGGCGAAAGAATCGAGCTATTAAAACCATATCAGGTTAACACCGAGTTGATGAACAGGGCTAAACCTGGAGCAATTTTCTTACACTGCTTGCCCTCCTTCCATGATTTAAATACTTCAATTGCAAAAGATATAAACGACAAATTTGGCCTTACCGAAATGGAAGTCACAGACGAAGTCTTTCAATCTAAACAATCACTAGTCTTTGATCAAGCCGAAAACCGCATGCATACAATCAAGACCGTGATGTTCTTAACGCTATATAAAGAGGAGGCAAAATAATGCGCGATTCAATTCGCAATTTTAGCGAGATCAAACCACTAAAAAAAGTTTTAATGCACCGGCCCGGGGATGAGTTTTTAAATCTTACTCCTAATACCTTGGAAAGACTTTTGTTCGATGATATTCCATACCTAAAAATTGCCCAACAAGAACATGACGCCTATGCCAATGCATTAAGAGCCGAAGGGATTGAAGTTGTTTATATTGTAGATCTCGTTGCGGAAGCAATCGAAGCTGGCGGCAGAACAGTTCGCAAAAAATTCCTTGAACAGTTTATCTCCGAGGCTGGCGTTACATCTCCAAAAGTCGCTAAGCACTGCTTTGACTTCTTAAATTCCATCAAGGATACGCGTGACATGGTAAAAAAATGCATTGCCGGAGTGGATATTTCGGAACTCAAAAAGCTAGGCAAAGTTTCTGGATTTTACGCAACGCGCGACACTGGCAAAATGATTCTAGATCCAATCCCCAACATCTTATTCCAACGCGACCCAATGGCGACAATTGGGCATGGTGCAACGGTGCATAAAATGTGGTCCGTAACACGCACAAGAGAATCGATTTTTGCCGAATACGTATTTAGGTATCATCCGTTTTACGATGACGTAAAACTCTATTACGATCGTAGCGAACCATACAGTATTGAAGGTGGCGACATTCAAGTTTTGTCAGATGAAGTCGTAGCAATTGGTATTTCTCAGCGTACAGAACCAGACGCGATTGCTGATTTTGCCAAAAAACTATTTAAAGATAAAACGAACAAATTTAAATACGTACTTGCAATTGATATTCCAGACGAAAGAAGCTTTATGCATCTAGATACTGTAATGACTCAGGTAGATGTTGATAAATTTGCGGTTCAAGACGCAATTATGGACATCTCGACAATTTACGAAATCACTGCAGGACGTGGTGGTGAGATCGAAATCGTAGAAATCCATCAAAGCTTGCAAAAAGTTCTCGAAAAGTATTTACACCTAAACAAGGTAGAGTTAATCAAATGCGGTAACGGCAAAAGAATCGATGCAGAGCGCGAGCAATGGAGCGACGGAGTCAATCTATTATGTATCCGTCCAGGCGTCGTTCTTGCGTACGATCGAAATTTTGTAACAAATGAGACTTTGCGCCGACACGGAATTAAAGTTATTGAAATACCCAGTTCAGAGTTATCTAGGGGCCGGGGAGGGTCACATTGCATGACGATGGCACTCGTCAGGGAGGAGGAATAACGAGATTCTAGAACAAATTTTTAAATAAAAATAGAAAAGGAGAAAAAATGAAAATAAATGTTAAAGAAAGAAAAGTAATTAATGTAAGAGAAGTTAAAACCATTTACTTTCGAACAGTAAAAACAATTGCATGGGCGGAAGTAAAAGGTGTTAACTTGTTGGGGGGAAATATTAAAGTTAAAAGGGTATAAAATGTTTAAAAAGAAGAATCGCTCAAAAAAACGAAGTCGAGCAATGCTTTCGGCATACTCGATTATCATGATTTTGATTATCTTGCTTGGTATTTTGTCTCACGTCTTACCGAAAGCAAAATATGCCGTAGCTTCACTCGATGAAGAATCGGGCGTAGAGGTCGGCCCAGGGGAATGGGAAGGCGAAGCGCCACTAGAAGCCCCGGCCACGTTGCAAGAAAGTAGCGAAGCTCAAGAAGAGCCCGTAGTTACTAGTGAAGCTCCGAGTGAGGAAGTACCAGAATCTAATGAATTGGTACAAGAAACCACCAGTGACGAACAGCCAGAAAATAATGCAGAGTCCAGTCTTGTTTTAGACTCAGAATCCGAAGTTGTTGAAGAAACTTTTGATTCGCTCGAAGCCTGCGAGGAAGCTTACGGCAAAGATAGCTGTGCTATCGTAGACGGTTCTGGCGTAGAAGGTGCCGCGTTACACCAAATCTTGATGGCGCCAATACTTGGTTTTGAGGACGCCATTGATGTCTGTATTTTTGTAATGATACTAGGCGGGTTCCTCGCGGTCATGGCTAAGACCAAAGCTCTAGAAACAGGGATTAAGATCTTAGTTAAGAAACTTCACGGTAAGGAATATCTACTAATTGTAACGCTCATGCTGATTTTCTCCGTTATGGGCACCACTTACGGCTTCCTCGAAGAAAGCGTTGGGTTCTATGTCTTAATCGCTGCTACCATGTTTGCGGCGGGACTTGATCCATTGGTAGGTGTAGCGACAATCCTCCTTGGTGCTGGCGCGGGCGTACTTGGCTCAACAATTAACCCATTTGCAACCGGGGTGGCGATTTCGGCCATGAAAGATGCTGGCATTGAGTTTAATCAAGGTACAGTGATTTTAATTGCTACTGTTTTGTGGCTTACAACTCTCGCAATTGCAGCATTCTTTACTATCCGTTATGCTAAAAAAGTGCAACGTGATAAGGGTTCGACTTTTTTGTCGCTTCGCGAGCAGGCTGCGGCCAAAAAGAAATATTCGCAGTTCCTCGAAGAAAAAACTGATAGCCTAAAACTGACCGGCAAGCAAATTGCCTCTTTGATTCTCTTTGGATTAACCTTTGTCGTTATGATTGTTGGATTTATCCCTTGGGGAGATTTTGGCATCACTTTCTTCGACGGCTGGACCGGTTGGCTAACCGGTGCGCCGCTTGGTAACTGGTGGTTCTACGAAGCAGCGCTTTGGTTCCTGCTAATGGCTATTCTAATCTCGATCATCAATCGTGAAGGCGAACACGGTTTTATCGATACGTTTATTGATGGTGCGGATGATATGATTGGTGTAGTTTTAGTTATCGCAGTGGCACGTGGCGCATCGGTATTGATGGCTCAGACCTCGTTAGATAACTATATTGTAGTAAATGCGGCTACCTGGCTAGCTTCTATGCCAGAGATGCTATTCGTGCCGTTAAACTATCTACTCCATATTGTATTGTCTATCCTTGTACCTTCGTCATCTGGCCTCGCAACCTTGTCCACCCCAATTATCGCCCCAGTAGCGGCTTCGCTAGGGTATAGCACCAATGTGGCAGCGATGACAATCGTCTCTGCAAACGGTCTAGTTAACCTAATCACACCTACTTGCGGTGCAATTATGGCTGGCCTATCTCTTGCCAAAGTTGACTATTCGACATGGTTTAAATGGGGTATTAGAGTCGTCGCTTGCATTGCGGTCGTAAACATTGTAGTACTCTGCCTGTTCTCTTTGTAAAACCGCCACAAAATCTCCCTAGTAGTCCCTAGGGAGATTTTTGTTTGGCATTTAGAGACTATTGTAGTAAAATAAGCTTATGAATAAATTATCGTTTGATGGGCCGGTAGTTTTGGCAGTTCTTGACGGAGTGGGGCTGGCACCAGATAATCCTGGAAACGCAGTAGCGGATGCTAAATTGCCATTTTTGTGGGAGGCTGTAAGAAAGTATCCACACATTGCAATATCTGCTTCTGGCGAAGAAGTTGGTTTGCTCCCTGGGCAAATGGGAAATTCCGAAGTTGGCCATAATACTATGGGTGCAGGCCGCCCTTTTAAGCAGGGAATCGCAAAAATAGAAGATGAATTTAGCTCGGGTAAAATCTATAATTCCGACGCCTGGAAGGGTGCAATTTCAAGAGTTCTAACCACGGGGCGCACTTTGCATTTTGCTGGTATTTTTTCGGATGGCGGAGTGCATAGTCATATCGACCATCTCGAGCAAATGGTAGCAAAAGCTTACGGTGAGGGAGTGCGAAAAATCAGAATACATGCGATTTTTGACGGCCGCGATGTTCCTCCTCAGTCTGAACCAAAGTTTATTCAACAGTTCGAGGCCTTTGCATCGCAGTTTACGAATGCCGATATTAAGATTGCATCTGGCGGAGGTAGAATGACCACCGTGGCGGACCGCTACGAAAACGATTGGGGTGTTGTTAAGCGTGGCTTTGATATGATGGTTTGGGGCCAGGCGGACTATTATTTTTCGTCAGCCGAAGAAGGAATTAGAGCTCTACGTAAAAAAGATCCAAATTTGCAAGATCAATATCTCCCCGCTTTTGCAATAGTGAACGAAAAAGGAGAACCCGTTGGGAAGATCGAAAAAGGGGATGCATTAATATATTTTGATTTTCGTGCGGACCGAGCAATAGAAATCGCCGAAGCTTTTACGTATTGGGATTTCCCATATTTTGATAGAGGAGACTACTCCCCTGTTGATGTATATTTTGTAGGAATGACGGAGTACAATTCAGATACACACGTGCCGGAGCACCGCTTGGTGGAGCCGGTAAAAATCGACGAAACCTTGAACCAATTTTTGGGCAGCCACGATATCTCTCAGCTAGCAGTGTCAGAAACTGTCAAATTTGGGCACATTACTTATTATTTTAACGGAAATAGCTACGCCGAGGCCCCAGGCGAAGACTTTAGACAAATAGATTCTTACGTTGAGCCGTTCGAGACTCGTCCATGGATGAAAACAGCAGAAATCACTGATGAAGTTATAGAATCAATGCCGAATTATCGATTCGTTAGACTAAATTTTCCTGGTGGCGACATGGTTGGCCATACCGCTAATTATGACGCTACTTTAATCGCACTTGAGTCTATCGACCTCTCTCTAAAGCGAATCGCAGAACGCGTAGATGAACTAGGCGGATGCCTTATAATAGTGGCGGATCATGGCAACGCCGAAGAGCTTTTAGATGAAAATGGTAATCCAAAAACAGCGCATACCACCAACTTGGTTCCTTGCATTTTTTACGACAACACATCAAACCGCGAAAAGTATCAGCTGTCGGGATTACAAAACCCTGGATTAAAAAACCTAGCATCTACTCTAGCTTTGTTTCTTGGGTGTGATGATTATCCGAAGTCCTGGTGTGAGCCCTTAATTACTGTGCTATAATCGGTTTATTATGATTACAAAAGCTATTATTCCAGTCGCTGGATGGGGAACCAGAAGGCTTCCTATTACCAAAGTTATCGAAAAATCAATGCTGCCCGTGGGCAATCGTCCGCTTGTAGACTATTCCGTACAAGAGCTAATCGCGGCGGGAGTTAAAGATATTTATATGGTGATTTCTAATGTTGAACCTTGCCAAGTCCGCGAATTCTACCGAGATAATCTTGCCTTGAATCAATACCTCATGGCCCGCGGGAAAGAAGATGGTTTGAAACTTGCAAAAACCTTGCCAGATGATGTAAAAATTCACTACACCGTGCAAGACCCAGCCGGCAAATATGGCACGGCGGTACCAATTGCGATGGCAGTCGAACAATATAAAATCAACGAGCCGGTTTTAGTTTTTATGGGTGATGATTTTATTTGGAATCCTGGTGGCGAATCGGCCTCTGAATCTCTCCTCAAAGTAACAGGAGAAGGCGAATCTGCTATTCTAGGTGTTGAAATACCAATAGAAAACGTTGGGAGATATGGAGTGCTTTCCGCAAAAGACGGAAAACTGGTAGGCGTAGTAGAAAAACCAGATCCTAAAGATGCTCCATCAAACTTAATCAATGTTTCAAAATATATCATGAGCCCCGAACTTCTAAAAAGAATCGTAGAATATGTCAACGAACACGACTTTAAGCCCGGCGATCAAGAATATATGGTGACAGATCCAATTGACGAATACATCAAAGATGGCGGAATTATGCGCGTAGCTCCAACTACGGGCGAATTCCTAGACGGCGGTTCAATCGAAGGCTGGCTGCACGCCAATAACGTGGTTTGCGGCGGTTAAAACCACTTACTTTTTCTTCTCTTCGTCCATCTCGCGCACCATGCGCTTGAGTTTACGAAAGTCTACTTTGCTTGCCATAGTTTGTGGCAAATCGTCCATAAAAATAATCTTGCGTGGGATTTCTGATGGTTTAAGGGTAATCCGGTCGCGCCCAATATTAAACGTTTCGGTTGCAGTTTTCATGATGGCCCGGCGAGTGACATTGTTTTTTGGAACCCCTTCTTTTAGTACTACGTAGGCATAAGCCGCGGTTTCATATTTTTTGTCCGGTCCTTTTACGATCTGACAGGTCTTTATTAAATCCGAGCGCATAACTGCAGCCCGCACGTACTCGTAATATACTTTAGCCGGCACATTATTAATAAAGAATCTAGAACGCCCCACAAGTGTTACGAATCCCGAAGGGCTAACCGAAGCAAAATCACCAGTAATCAAATAACGTCGCCCCTTAATTTTTACAAATTTCTCTTCATTTAACTCTGGGCGGTTGTAATACTCTCTTAACATGTGCTTGCCATTAACATAAATCATACCAACGTGGCTATAATCTAATTCTTCGCCAGTCTCCGGATCAACTATCATAATGTTTACCCCAGCCGGAACCTTGCCAACGGTGCCAGGGTGGTAAGTTTGCCCTACGGATGTCGATATTAGTCCAAGAACTTCGGCTAGGCCATATCCATTACAAAGCACGGCGCGGGCACCATGGTCGCTTAGTAGCTTCATAGCGAGCTCTGCAGCTTCCGGATCGAGCCGCTCACCGCCAGAGGCAAACATTTTAACTTGGTCCAAGTTAACATTAGGCGAAAGGTATTTATCTAGAAGTTCAATTAGTGCCGGGACGGCAAAAATAGTATTGGGATTTTTGCCAAGATAAAAGTCAAAACTATCGGGGCCAATATCGGGTGTAAGGATAACCTTGCCGCCTCCAAGAATAGGCGACATCGTAGAAACCCATAGTCCATAAGGGTAATTAAATTTTACGAACTGCATCCAAGAATGAATCTTTTTGTCCCACATTTTAACCTTGGCTGCAGTTTTGTTGTAAATGGCGCCAGCCACCAATGCCTTATTTGTAAAAGTTAACGGCTTAGGCCCAGATGTGGAGCCAGAAGTAAAAGTAATAAGCGCAACATTATTTGCTCCAAAAGTGTTTTTAGGGACATGCCCTTTATATTTTTCGGCAATTTTTGGAATACTTGTTTTGCCAACCGTGGCGCCCTCCAAAGAAGAAGTTCCATCAAAATTAATTACATTTTTTATGGTTTTAACGTCTCTTTTGTAGCCCTTTATTTTGTTATCGGTTTTTTCAAAAACAACGAGGAGTGGCGATTTAAATTCTTCCAGATATTGCAAAAGCGTATTTCGTGGCGTTGCTTCATCGAAAAAAGAAACCGCCGCTCCAATTTGGTTAGCGGCGAGGAATAAAACTATGCTTTCGTAGACTGGACGACCCGAGGCGATGGTGATGATGTCCCCGGGTCCAATGCCAAGCTGCATTAGGGCCTTTGCTAGAATCTTGCGATCCCGCTTCATTTCCTGGCGGGTGAAAGTGAGATTCTTTTGGTCTACAACTATGTCTTTATTATGTCTAAAACAAGAGAGAGAAAACAGAGCCGATATACTGATTGGCGGAACAACTGGTGGTCGTTTCTGATGCTCTATTTTTAACATTCCGCAAGGTATTATATCACATATTTTTCCATAACGCAAGCATAAAATGCAAAAATACTCTAAATTCAGTAAAAAGCATATGGTATAATAAAACTAATAATAGTTTTGAAAGGAAGAGATGGAAGCAAATCAAAAAGGAAACGCTACTCAAAACACCACGCAACCACAAGCTTCGTCGCCAAACCCAGTTATGACGCCAGGCTCAGCACTAGTGCAAAAATCAGCCCTAGAATCCCCTCAAACTCCTAGTACTAAAACCGAAGAGCCAAACATGATGAAGCAAGGCGTAAGCGCCAAGAAGAAAGGCAAAGGCGCGGTTCTTGGTATGATTCTCTTAGGAATCCTAGCAGTTGGCGGCATTTCTTTTGGCATATGGGAATTCTATAGTGCGGGTTGGCAAAAAGAAGATTTAAATACTCAGATTAACGCCCTAAAACAAGAGAACAACGAGTTGTTAGATAAATTAAACGAAATTACCGATATTGGTAATTCTACTAATACCAATCCAACCAGGATGGAGCAAAATCCAATAATTCTTTCAGATGACCCAAATGAAGAATACAGCTTTTCCCTTGATTCAAAGGTTTACGTCGAATCTGGCGCCGACAATATCCTAATTAGGATTCAAGATGGTGAAATTACTAATTGTTCAGTTGGTCGTAGAGAATATATGGGCACGAATGGCGGTTATGCGGTGACTGAGCTGAATGACTGTCGTGTTACTGGCCTAACCGGTAAAATATACAAAGTGGTGGAAATTTGGGCAGGACATATGAATATAGATGAAAACATCGGTTTTATCATGCAGGACGGAACGGTGCAATACTTCAATTTTAACAATGCCGTTGCCAATAACGACTACAGCGTTAAGGAGCTGAATATTGATGGGTTTGTTGTTGATGCGTTTAAAATAGCGGTAGGACAAGTTGGATATTCGGCGGGTGGTTACTCAACTACAGCTTTTGTTCTTAGTGATGGGTCAATTATAAAATACGACGAATCGATGCTCTAGCTGGAATATGTCAAATAATCAAAAATTAGCACTCTTGACTTACGAGTGCTAATTTTATATAATAGGGGTATGCAAGCAGAATTTAGTGAAATAATGAACAAATTATCCGAAAATGCAAGATTCGCCTTGCAAAAAGCGGATTATTTTGCCAAAAGATACAATAATGGCTATATGGGCACAGAACATCTGCTACTTGGAATTATGTCGATGGACAACTCGACGGGTGCAAAAATGTTACGAGAGGAAGGCGTAACAACGGAGGAAGTTGAAAAAGCACTAAACAAGGTAGCGGTGGAGGTGCCGGGCTCAGATATGGCGATGATGTCGCTGTCAGAAGCAGTGATTTTAACGCTCAGGATGGCGCAAAACTACACCAAAGAACAAGGCTTAACGGTAATCGGCACGGAGCATATTTTGTATTCCTTGCTTAGTCAGCCAAATTCTCGGGCATCGCTAATCTTAACTGGCCTAAAGGTAGATAACGAAAAGGTATTAGACAATATCGAAAAGCTCGTTGAAGAGCAAACCAAGGACGAAAAATCAAAAGCAGAAAAAGCGAAATATCTCAATAAAAAACAGTTGAAATTCCTCAATCGCTACGGCAAAGATTTGACAGAAGAAGCCAAAGCAGGACACTTAGATACGGTTATTGGCCGTGAAAGTGAGATCGAGAGAGTCGTAACCGTCCTCTCTAGGCGCACAAAATCAAACCCTGTATTAATCGGTGAAGCCGGCGTAGGCAAAACCGCTATTGTTGAGGGTCTAGCCACTAGAATTGCCAATAACGAAGTTCCAGGAAACTTAATCGGTAAGCACATCTTCCAGGTTGACTTATCCTCGGTAGTGGCCGGCACTAAATTTAGGGGTGAATTCGAGGAGCGCATCAAAGGCATAATCGATGAAGCAATTGGTGACGATTCAATTTTGCTATTTATCGATGAAATTCATTTGCTTTGTGGTGCCGGTTCTGGCGAGGGATCTCTTGATGCAGCTAATATCTTAAAGCCAGCTCTAGCACGTAACTCAATCAACCTAATTGGAGCCACTACTCTAGATGAGTATCGTCGGACAATCGAAAAGGATAAAGCGCTCTCTAGGCGTTTCCAGACGGTAATGGTAGAAGAGCCGAGCGCCGCAGTAACGCTCCGCATCCTAAAAGGCATCAAGAAACATTACGAAAACCATCATGGCGTAGTGATTCCAGATACGATTTTAGAAACCGCCATCACTATGGGGCAGCGTTATATCAACGATCGGTTTATGCCGGATAAAGTCATTGATATTATAGATGAGGCATCGGCAATTTGTAAAGTCGCAGCCGATAAAAAAGGTGGCGGCAAGTATAAAAAGATGAAAATAGAGGTTGCGACTCTAGAGAAAAAGATCGAAGAAGCCGCCGAGGCCGAAGAATATGAAAAAGCCGCCGAATATAAGACCGAGAGCGAGCGCCTAAAAAAGGAAATCAAAAAACTCGAAAAAGCCGGTGTCAAAGAAACCGAAAACCCAACATTAACGGAAGAGAACTTAGCTACCGCTGTTTCTCTAAAAACCGGCATCCCAGTCTCTAAAGTACATGGTAGCGAAATGAAGATGCTTCTAAATCTTGAAGATGAGCTAAAAAAATCAATTATTGGCCAAGACGAAGCTGTAGACGCTGTGGCTAAAGCCATCAGGAGGGGCCGAAGCGGAATTACAGACTCTAAAAGACCAATTGGCTCATTCCTCTTTATGGGCCCAACTGGAGTAGGTAAAACCGAACTTGCTCGTGTAATTGCTCGCGAAGTATTTGGCGGCGAAAATGCTCTAGTTAAGATTGATATGAGCGAATTTGGCGAAAAACACAATGTTTCTAGACTCGTAGGTGCGCCAGCTGGTTATATTGGTTACGATGACGGTGGCAAATTAACCGAAGCCGTACGCCGTAAGCCATATTCGGTGATTTTGTTTGATGAAATCGAAAAAGCACATCCAGATGTATTCAATATCTTACTTCAAATCTTGGAAGACGGAATATTAACCGATGGCCAGGGTAATAAAATCAAGTTTAATAACACGATTGTGATTTTAACTTCCAACCTCGGTTCGGCTGACATGTACCGTGAGTCGGAGCTTGGCTTTACTGCAAAAACCGCCAAAGATAAAAAGGCTTTGGCCGAAGAATATGAAGAAAACAAATCCTATGCCATGAAAGCATTAAAGAAAGTTATGCGGCCAGAACTAATCAATCGTCTAGATAATATCCTAGTTTTCCACGCTTTAACTAAGAAAAACGTCGAAAGAATCTTCGATAACCTTATTGACGATCTAAAAAAGCGTCTCGCTACTAAAGGCATTGGCCTTAAGGTAGACGAAAAAGCCAAAGAATACTTAATTAGAGAAGGCTACGATCCGAAAAACGGCGCCAGGCCACTTCGTCGCAAGATCGAAGAAGACGTAGAATCGCTACTTTCAGAAGAAATCATAGCGGAAAAACTAAAGAAAGGCGATATTCCAACCTTAAAGTATCAGAATAAGAAATTGAAACTAGTAAAGGAGTAAAAAATGGCAAAAAACTATTTAGTACCTACGGTAGTAGAAGAAACCAACAAAGGCGAAAGAGCCTACGACATCTATTCTAGGCTCTTAAACGATAGAATCATTTTTCTAGGAGAGGACGTCAACTCGCATACCGCCAATCTTGTGGTAGCGCAGCTACTTTACCTCGCGCATGAAGATTCTAAAAAACCAATCAAGCTTTATATCAATTCTCCTGGCGGCAGTGTATATGATGGACTCGCAATTATCGACACTATGAATTATATCGAACCGGATGTAGAAACAATCGGTATTGGACTTCAAGCTTCGATGGGAGCAATGCTCTTAAGCTCTGGTGCTAAGGGCAAAAGATATTGTCTGCCAAATGCTCGCATCATGATTCATCAACCATCTTCTGGAACAGAGGGTAAAATTACGGATCAGGAAATAATGCTCCGCGAAGGCGTATTCCTAAAAAAACGCCTAGCCGAGATTTTTGCTAATAATACCGGTAAAGACTTAAAGCAGGTTGAAAAAGATATGGACCGTGATAATTGGATGAGTGCCGAAGAGGCCTTAAAATATGGAATCATTGACGAGATTATCAAGTAAAACTCTTGAAAAGAATCGTTATCTATGGTAAAATAACGGTTAATCGTTAAATAATAAAGGTAAAATATGAGTTTTTCTATTCTAAAGCAAATTGGTGACGCGCAAAAAAAGAAAGCTGTTGTTGATGTGCGTTCTGGTGATACCGTGAAAGTCACCCAAAAAATCAAGGAAGGTGAAAAGTTCCGCTTACAGGTATTTGAAGGCGTAGTAATCCGCGTAGATCGTAAGGATTCTCACACTGCGAGAATCGTAGTTCGCAAAGTTACTTCTGGCATAGGCGTCGAGAAATCCTACCTAATCCATTCTCCTTTAGTAGAGAAGATTGAGATTACTAAGCGCGCTAAGGTTCGCCGCAATAACCTTTCATATCTACGTAATCGCTCTGGCAAATCAGCACGTCTAACCGGTAAGGATTTTGACCGTAACAGCGTTAACGATGTAACCGTAGAAGAAGAAGCTCCAGCAGAAGCAGAGGATCCCAAGGAAACCCCAGCCGAAGAACCAAAAGAAGAAACAACTACAACTTCAGAGCAAAAAGAAGCCTAAATGGCGATTTTAGGAATCGACGAAGTTGGACGCGGGCCCCTGGCGGGCCCGCTTGTTGTTGGTGCTGTGATTCTACCAGATAACAAACCGGATTGGGTAGAAGATCTTAAAGATTCAAAAAAGCTATCTACTAAAAAACGCGAAGCCCTAAGCGAAATAATCCTAAAAGAGTCACCAGCTACTGGTCTTGGTTGGGTTAATTCAGAAGAATTAGATAATATCGGAATCAGTGAAGCGCTAAAGCTTGCCACAAAAAGAGCAGTACTAGAAGTTCAGGCCAGTCACACGGCATTTTCGCAGATCATAATAGATGGTAAGGTCAACTTTTTAAAAGATACCAAGTTAGAAAACTATGTTTCCACCTTAGCTAGAGCTGATGATTTAATAAGAGAAGTTTCGGCGGCCTCAATTATTGCTAAAGTGGCGCGAGATAAATACATGGTGGACTTATCGGCGAAATACCAAGAATATGGCTTTGATTCCCACGTTGGGTATGGCACCAAAAAACATATAGAGGCAATTTATAATTATGGTATTTGCCCAGAACATCGTAAGAGCTTTGAGCCAATCAAAAGTATGGTAGGGTTTAGTAGAAAAGACCAAAATGTTGTAAAAAATACAACAGCTATAGGAAACCAAGCCGAAGAAAAAATAGCAAAATACTTAACAGGCAATGGGCACAAAATAATCGCTCGCAACTACAAAACCAAAGTTTGCGAAATAGATATAATCTCAATCTTAGACAATAAAATCTACTTTACGGAAGTAAAGTATCGGAAAAACAACGATTTTGGCGGAGGCCTAGCAGCAATAACTCCAGTCAAACAAAAACAGATGAAGTTTGCCGCCGAAGTTTTCCTAAAGGCAAATCCTGAGCTAAATAGTCTACAGCCATTATTGTCGGTCGCCGAAGTTATTGGTGACGATTTTAAGCTTAAAGACTGGTTCCCACTAGTTTAGTTTTTAAGCTTAATATATAATATACTATATGAATATAGAGAGCATACCCAATTCCGAAAGTCGAGTAACGCAAACAGAATGGGATAGTTTACGCGATCCCATAGAGCTACTTCGTGATACGGCAGTAGATATGATTAACTGTAAAGAGTCGGCGCTGGCAGCCGATTTTCCAAGTGGTGTATTTTTATATCACGGGGCAAGAATTGAACAAATTGAGGAGATCTTTTCGTCTGGCGCACTCATGAATGCTTGGACTATTTACGAAAAAAAGTTAGATGAAAAAAGAACAGAATTAGAAACTGCGGGAAAAAGTAAGGAAGAAATTGAGCTAGAGCTTAAAAAAGTATGGATTCCTAGGAACTCTGGCCTAGAGGGCGTATCTTGGAGCGCAAACGGAATAGATGCTATGCCAGGAACGAGAGGTCATATTGCGGGTTTTGTAGCCGCACCCGAAAGAGTCTTAGTCGGAGACAAACTAGTTATACCATCTAGGCCGGCGCCGTATGAACTTCTACAGATATCGGGCGGTGTTGATACTGAAAGGCTATACGAAGTAAAAAAGCAACACGAAGTCTGGGGTTATAGGGATCTATCTATAAGCGAAAGGGCCTCGGTGGATAGTGGATTGTTTTTCTTATATTTGGCGAGCAAGGATCACAGTGGTGAAGAGTGGGCTAATTTCGATTCTTTGCTAATTGATTTCGCTGATCGTGGCGGCCTACCGGCAGAGCAGCTACGTAAACACTACGAGGTGATGGAAGGCGGCAGGATATATATTAATCCTGAGCTTCATCAGCAAAAATTCGACGAAAACTACCTGCCACCAGCAGCGGTGTGGATGCAATATATGATAGATGCGGGCATGTTTAAAGGAACAGAAGCGGAGGGACTGTCGTTAAACGATTTGATAAAAAAAGTTGCAGAAAACAACGGGGCAAATAAGACAGCATTGTTTTTTAGAATTCTAAGCTGTGCCAGGCAACAAGAAAAAACATATGACGATGAATATGAATCCGAGTTAGAAAAGGCCGACCGAGTTGCAATCCCAGTAGAAGAAATGTATTTTGTTACTAGTCACCATGATTTAGCTCATTGGTTAGAGGTAATTAGAAGAACCGGACATCGCCCGCGAGGTATTCTGCTTTATGATGACGAAAAAGTCGTAAAAGAGAATTTTGCACAAAAAGAGCAGGGCGATAATGCAGAGTTATCGGCAGAAATTGAGCGCGCAGTTGGGGCAGACAAAAACTTTTGGCCCGAAATAATGGCTATAGATGTAGAAAATGCTCCAAGGGTTGGCACAAAAGGCCAAGTTCTGGCAGAAAGCGCCGTGAATCGTAATAAAGAGATTCGCTCAGTAAATGGAAAGCTTGTAATTGGTTCGAATTAGTTTAACGTGGTACAATAAAGGAAAGGAGGCACATGGAACCATATAAAGAATTAACAGAACGAATAATCGAAAAATTGTTGGGAGCTTTACCAGAGGAAGCGGAAACCGATTTCCAGACTTGGCTTAAAGACCCGAGCGAAGAAGGGCTAAATGCACTGCTAGATAAATATAATATCGATGCAGATAAGCTAGCGCGAGAAGCAGTATTGGAGGAAAAAAATGCGTAATCATGAAAACAGTTTCAGTAGACAGACTAGGGCGGGGCGTACCGGTTGGGAAAATATGGAAGGTGGTCATTCCGGGCAACATGTAGCCGAAGAAAGCAATCAGGAATCTATAGACGATGATTTCGAACAACGTGGAATCCCGCAAACCGAATGGTATAAAGAAGGATTGGGAAGATCGAAAGAAGCGAAAGCTATCATGATGGAAAAGGCTAAGATCTTGGCAGTGTCGGCGATTGCGTCAGTAGCCCTTATAGGCGCACTGGTAGCAAGTGGCGTATTTTCGACGGACGAAATCATGAATAGCGAAAAAATTGTAGGAGAAATTAATAAAGTCGAAGGTGTCGTATCGGTTGTTGCGAAGGATGGGCCAAATCTCCGGAACGACCCCTTTGCAAGTGGTAGAGATGAGCCTGAGACTTTTATTATTGATTTAGGTGAAGAAGGCCAGACGGCAATGTTTTTCTGGCAAGGAAAAGATGTTTATCGTTATGAAAATAAAAATGACCCGAATGGCTATTGGATTGGATTTAATACAGAAGATCTTGCTGACACACTGTTCGAAAACAATTATATTACCTCAAAAGAAGCGGAAAGAATTAATAATAAAGATAAAGACGGTGTGGTCTGGTTTAATGGACAGTATATAGAACTAAAAGGGAACAACATTACATATAATGCAGTGGATACAGATTCGATTTCGAGCTTAAACAGCAATTAAACGTTAAATTTAAATTCCACTACGTCACCGTCTTGCATAATGTAAGTTTTGCCCTCGGTGCGGAGAAGGCCGGCCTCGCGGACGGCCTTTTCGGAGCCGAGGCGAGCGAGGTCATTATATTTACAAATACTGGCCGCAATAAATCCGCGTTCAAAATCGGTATGAATTGTTCCAGCAGCCTCGGGGGCGGTAGCGCCTTTTTTAATCGTCCAAGCGCGACACTCCTTTTTCCCAGCAGTAAGAAAAGATTGTAGTCCTAAAGTTTCGTAAGCGGCTTTTATCAGCTCACCGAGCGCATCGTCTTTAACCCCATAGGATTCAAGAAGCTCTTTGCGTTCAATGCGGTTCATGCCGGACATTTCTTCTTCTAGCTTAGCGTTAACAAAGATAGACTTAGCCGGAGCTACCAATTCTTTTAGCTTTGCTTGTAGGTTATTATCAGTTAAACCATCCTCATCTACATTAAACATGTAGATTACTGGCTTGTCGGTAAGGTACGGAATATTTTCATCGGCAGGATCTTTTTTTCGCTTAGATTCTACCTTGGCACGCGTTTCATCATCAGCAAGCTGAAGCTCAAGATTAATAATATCAATATCGTCTTTAGCTTGTTTTAGAATATCCTCCCCGGGCTTATTATCGGCGCGAACAATATCATCATTAATAAAAGCACGCACAACGTGGCAAATAGCCTGACACTCTCGAATATGTGCAAGGAATTTATTGCCAAGCCCTTCGCCCTTGCTCGCCCCAGCTACGAGGCCGGCAATATCCACAAACTCAACGGTAGCGGGAACAACTTTATCAGTTTCGTACATTTTAGCAAGAACATCTAGCCTTTCGTCCGGAACGGGTACAATCCCGACGTTCGGCTCAATAGTAGCAAAAGGATAGTTGGCGGCCAGCGCGCCAGCGTTTGTGAGGGCGTTAAATAGCGTAGACTTACCAACATTTGGTAGGCCCACGATTCCGATCTTTAAATTCATAACCAATCTGTGATATCTGTTAATATGAGTATTATTATAACATTTTAATGATATAATGTTAATAGTAAGTAGGGAGAGTATGAAATGAGTAAAAAGAAACTAGAAATAAGTCGACATAATTGGAGCGAGATAGGTCCTGGTTCGTGGAATAATACGAAGTGGGAAATATTTGATGATTTATCTGTTATCAAAACGGACGAATATCTTGATGATGAAAACCCTAGGCAAAATCCAAACAAGAAAGATGCTAGTAATTATACTATAAAGCAAGAGGATTACGATGTTTTAATGGATAACATTGCTCTTGCGAAGACGATAAATAAAGTTGTTGATGCTTATGATGGAGAAGCGTGGACTTTTGTAGAATATGATGACGATGGTTCAATAAAGTGGATGCGCGAGACTGGATATATTTATGGTTTAGAACCTTTAGAAAAAATTTCTAATTATTTATTAGCCGCTAATTAGTGGCGTTTTTTAATTTAAATAGGATAGAAGAAGTGGGTTGGTTTAGAAATACAAGATTCCAATCTTTAAATCCATAATCAACCTGTGATATCTGTTATTGTTGGTATAATTATAACATATTTTGGTATATAATATAAGGCATGAACAAAGAGAAAAGTTGCGGATGTATCATTTTAAAAGATGACAAAGTACTTCTAATTGGTTCTAAGGACGATGACGGTAAGCTTTTTTGGTCATTTCCTAAAGGACACCAGGAAGAAGGAGAAACGGACATTGGGGCAGCGATTCGGGAGACTAAGGAAGAGACTAATTTAGACGTTAAAATTATTGACAATAAGCCGATTAAAACCGGTCATTTAGTACATAGTGGAACTGTCTATAAAGAAATTTTACTATTTATTGCTGAGCCACTAAATAAAGAGATAAGAAAACAAGAGGACGAGGTTGAAGAAGTGTGGTGGGTACATATTGATGAGGCTGGTAAGTATTTTGATGGTTACTATAGCGAAGCTTGGTTAGAGCTACTAAACAGATTAAGCAAATAACAGAGGAAAGCATCTCGAAAAAAGCGAGCCCCATCTTTTTTATCGTCATATAATAGACATTAAGTTATAATAATAAATATGAAAATTACAAAACTAGAACACTCCGGAATAGTAGTCGAAAAAGACGGAAAACTAATAATTTTTGATCCGGTGGAATTTAATGAAAAAATACCAAAGCTAGAAAACGTGGTAGCGGTTATTGTTACACATAAACATGGTGATCATTTGCAGCCAGAAGTAATAGAAAGAATCCAAAGCGACAACCCCTCGGCAAAAACTTTTACCACCAGCGATGCCGTTTCGCTTGTTAGCGGCGCCACTATTGTAAAAGAAGGAGACAGTTTTGAAATTGGTGGATTTAAACTAAGCTTTTTTGGAGGAAACCACGCCGCAGTTATCGAAGGTAAAATACCGTGCGAGAATATTGGTGTAGTGGTTGACGATGGTAAAATCGTAAACCCTGGCGATTCTTTTGATTTGCCAAATGTAAAAGTAGAAACTCTATTTGTGCCAATTTCGGCGCCATGGTTAAAAACTGCAGAATCGATGAATTATGTCGAGATCGTTAAGCCCAGAATAGCAATTCCAGTGCATACTGCGCTTTTGTCTGAGTTTGGCAAATCAATTAATGGTAGTTTGATGAAAGCGGCTTGCGAAAAAGTGGGGACAGATTATAAAGAGCTAAAGCCAGGCGAAAGCTTGACAATATAACCAAATTCCCGGGCCTTACGCGATTTTCTTTTGCCAGGATTTTTGGTGGCATTTAGGGCAGGTCATCTTGCGGGTGCGGCCAAAATGCTGAGAAAAGTAAACACTGGAGTATTTTGGCACATACCGGTAGCCACACTTCGCGCATTCGTATTTACCGGCTTCGGTCTCAATCTTAATACAAAAACTACAACCCACAAGTATCAAGACAACACCAAATGCAATTAAAGCTATTCTCGTCCAAAGGGGGAGCTCCTCGACAAAACTAGCAATAAATATCAAGAATAAAAATGTAATCGTAGAAATATAGCCGATGACATTCTCGTAAAGAAAAAACTTTTTATTTTGAGCGGTTTCGACACTCGTAAGTTCTTTTAAATTCTTTTCGGCTTTTTTCTTATAATTATCCTTTTCTAGTTTTTCACCTGATAAAAGTTCGTTGTAGGAAATATTAAACAGCTTGCAAAGTTTTGCCATATTGCTGGCATCTGGCAAGCAAATCCCGCGCTCCCATTTAGAAATAGAGCGATTAGAAATATCTAACTTTTCGGCTAAACCTTCCTGTGTCAAATCGTTCTCAAGGCGCAATTTTGCAATAAACTTACCAATTCTATTTAGATCCATAATAATCCTTCATCTTATTTTACATTTATTTTAGTAAAAAAATAGCTAAAACTCCACAAACCACAGGTAGAATTATTTTGGTATAATAACATAAGTAAAAATTTCAATCATTATGTCGGAAATAATAAATAATCAAAGCAAGGAACACGCGAATAATAGCCCAAAAGATTTAGCCCTTGAAGAAGATATGGCTAGGGCAAGAGACCATTTTGATTTGCGAAGGAATGAACGAATCATGGGGCAAAGAATTCAGGAAATAGTAGAACGAGATCTAAATGCACGTCTTTTAACGGTTGAAAAGTTGGAAGAAGAAGTCGCAGCGGGAAACCCTGGGGTGCAAAAACGCTTCGTTTCTTTTAACGGGGCCAACATACCCGTTTACGATTTAATTGGCATTCCGTTTTGCATACTTTCAACGACCGTGGATCATCAGAGCCAAAATTCGCTAGGTCGGAGGGGAACAGAAACATACAGGAAAGTTTTAGCGGACCCATCTATTTGGGCCGAAAGACGCGACGAGGCCGAAAAATCAAGCGGATTCGGCACTAAAGAAAGTAACGCCAGAGGCGACACGATCTCTGCATCATTTAGGAATTCCGAGCAAAGCACCGAGGGCTATGTTCCAGGAAATCTACTTTATGGTTTTGAATACGTTTGGGGTGACTCTATCATTGATGCTTATGATTGCGATGCTGCAACCGACAATATGCTAGGCAAAAATGAGACAAACCTAACGGACCCAGATACAATGAAGAAGCTAGAAGAATCTTTGGGGGTAAATTGCTACGATGAAATTCTATTAAGGCGCTACACCGATAATGGTGCGCCAAGAAAACCAGATTACATTATCGCTGAGGATGGAAACATTACTAATTTCGCACTTACGCACGCCCAGTTTTTTCATATACCAATCATCAATATCGAAAAATCGGTTTATGAAAAAATAATAGAGCAAAAATCTGAAGAGATACTTAATTCGATAAGCATAAACAATAATTATGGCGACATATGCCAAAAAATAGCAGAGTTTTCAAGTATACCTAAAAATAGAGATGCTTATCGACCTCTTACTGCGATTGGAAGATCTCAGGACTGTATAAACCCAAAGGGCAAGACGCCACTAGAAGATAAATGTTTTGAAGTGTCAAAAATCGAACTAATTAAGAGAATAGAGTATATCGAGGCCGCACTTAAAGAAGCTATCAGTCGACTCAACGCAGCAACAAATAAAGGGGAGGCAATACCGTCGGCATCGATTTTTCCGGATTTTAAAAAGTTTGCTATTTTAATAAAGGATGTTTTAAACCAAACCCAAAGCACGGAACATGGCGACGAAAAATCTTCCCCCACTGGACTCCCCGGAGAATGTAATCGGATAACAATCTCTTTCGAACTAAAAGATACTAACACAATAGTAAACACGGCTATCTATGATGGTGAGAGAATGCTTGAGCAGGGTAGCGCACTAGAAGATGGAGCGATAAAAGAAGACGATATAAAAAAGGCCGACAGTAGTTATTATGACGCCTTAGAGCCACTCGCAAAAAGATACATTCAGGCTTTCCGTGAAAACCAAAAACTATGGAGCACCAGGCCAAAGGCCCATTAAATTTATATCTTTGGTATAATACAACTATGGAAGACCTAAAAAGATTTTTAATCGAAGCCAAGAAAAACACCTATGCTAATGCTAAGGCTAAAAAAGTAGCCTCCTCTCGGCCCGGCTCAAAAGATTACGGGTATACCGACGGCACTTATATCTACCATGATACTTACTTCGGCAAAACCTTTTTCATAGGTGAAGAAGTAGTATATAAAGTAGGGGAGGAAAAGCCAATCTGGGGAATGAATTACTATGGCATAACTCTGGACGAAGATTTGGCCGACGAGGCTGTAGCTGAAGGATTAAGGCCGGCGCTAATGTTGGTCGGAGAAGATGATACTATTCCGGTACGTGGCCCTAAAACTTTCAAAAATGGCAACTATTCTTATTCGTTTGAAGCGGAGGGGGATTTATCGAGCTTTAGCGGTCTAGAGCTAATTTATAAAGCTGGCAAAAAAATATGCGAATTAAAATGTTTTGGCGGGAAAATAATCTAAAAAATTGCAAAAAATCGTAGGAAGAAATGATAAGAGAGAGAATGCGAGAAGAATCCATTCAAAGTCAAGATAATGTCGCCAATAAAGAATTGGGTCAATCTCGCCCAAGTAGAACCAATGCTCAAAAACTCGGGCATTTTACCAGGCGCCTTTTGATGCTCTACGACAAAAATAAAGAAAACACAGAAAGAATTGCCCCAGAAACCACTATAGAGGAAGCACTGGACGAGATTACGCCCGATGTCGCGCTAAAGATTTTGATGCACATAAATAGCCAATTGAGGAACGATAAATTTAGAAAAAGAAGCGAAGTGTTTAGCAGTACAACACAAAGAGTAATGGTTGACTCGTCGATATTAGGAGGCAGTAAGGAGCTTATAGCTCCCGAACCAGAATTACAAAGAGAGCTGTTTGAAGAATATCTTGACGCAATAAAAAAGACAAAAGGTAAAGAGAAAAAGGCGCTTCTGGCTTTTTATGCGATAAATAATCTGCACCTTTTTATAGACGGAAACGGAAGAACGTCAAGAGCGGTCTATTATTTAATAAGGGATGGTGACTTATCCCATGTGAACGATTTGATATCGCATAACGATAGGTTTGCGTTTGATCTAAAACAATATGATTGGTTTGATGGCGACGACGGCTCCGGCAGAAGAGACTTTCTTTTGAGCAACGGCATAAAGCCAGCCAAGGAAATGGGCATGATTACTACAGAATATTTACAGGGAGAAATGATATATACAGGCGAACTTGACGAAAGTCTTAATAGAAAAAATATTTACATAAATTCTATGGTAAGCAGTCAAGGACTGGTAGGTGTAATGATGCATAAAAGGAACCGACTAGCCTTAACTCCAGAGGAACGGATAAGTCTAAATTACGCAATGTCGGACGGTGGTATGGGCACGACAATAGCTGGGTTAGCGCTAGCCAGCATCATTGAAGAAAAAGGGCAAACAGACGTGGCTAATAGAGCCTTTTCAAGCGGAAATAATTTTCTTGGGCTTAGGGTGAACTTTAACGAAGAATACGACAGTCCAGCCATAATTCAGGCAACCAAAAATCTCTACTCCGAATGGGAGCCAGACGATTATAGGGCACTACTAAAAAAATATAGAGAAATAAAAAAGAGATATAACGAAACAATTATGAAATTCTTTACAGAAGATATAACATTTACCGACGGCGTTAAGATTTCTGACTGGGCGATGAGCGAATCGCTATAAAAACAGTTTTTTAAAAGCATCTCAATCAAGGTATAATATACCCATGATAAAACATGTATGACCGCATTGGTTTAGATAAAGGAAAACACAATGAAAAAGTTAATTAAACCCATATTACTGCTAGCTTTAATTGCTATAGTAATAGCAATCGCCCTAAATAGGCAGTGGCTTTACGATTTTTGGCGTGGTAAAACATACGTTATTACCCCAGAGATGGCCAAAATCCGCTCCAGCCTAAATCTCACCGGCGAGGGAGAGTTTTTATTTAATGCCAGCCAGCCAGAGTTAAATTCTAAGGATGATTTTAATGCCCGCTGCAGGAGAGAAAATGATGAAAAGGCAATCCTGGGCTGCTACACAGAAGACAACATCTACGTATACAATATTACGGAGCAGGAATTAGATGGCATAAGGGAGCTAACCTCGGCGCACGAGTTGCTACATGCTGTTTTTGCGCGTATGAGCGAATCCGAAAAATCCACTCTAAAACCATATTTAGATCAAGTTTATAAAGAGAACGAAGAAGATTTAAAAGAAGACCTATCAAACTACATAGAAGAAGAAAAGTTTGAAGAGCTATACGTGCGCGCCGGCACAGAGATCAAAAACCTTCCCTTGGTCCTAGAAAATCACTACTCTAAGTATTTTCAAAACCAAGACCAAGTTGTAGAGTTTTACGATAAATATATTGTTGTTTTTCGCGAGCTAGAAGCTGAGCTCCATCAACTAGAAGAAGAGATGAATGCTTTGGCGGAACAAATTGAATTAAACACCACAGATTACGATCGTCGCGTTAGCCAGTTAAATGCAGATATTATTAGTTTTAATAGCTGTGCTAATGTGGCTGGATGTTTTAAATCCGAAGCAGATTTTTATGCAAGAAGAAATGCCCTAGTGGGCGAGCAGTCGGCTCTAGAACAACTCTACAACGAAATCAATAGCTTAATCGACAGCTACAATGCCAAAGTTGAAGCGTACAACGCCGATATCCTAAGAAGCGAAAAACTAAACACCATCATTAACTCTAGCGACCGCCCAGAAGGATTAGAATAAATCGCTAGTGTTAGCAGAAAAAACACTTATGTAAACTAAGAAATTAGTTTTTGCTATAATAAAAAAATGAAACTAAAGGTGCGAAGAATTCTTGCGGCCATGCTAGCGCTAGTCGGCATTTTGATTTGGATTTTCACCAATCCAAATAGTTACGAGACCGAGTATCAAAAAACAGACGACAAAGATATTCAACCGTCTAGCAGCCAGGAAGCCGTTTTAACGGGACAAACAGAAGATTCGGGCCTGCAAGCTTCTAAACTACTGGAACTTCTAGATGTTAAAGGAAGGGCGCCAAAAGAAGGATACGAAAGAGATGAATTTTATCCGGGTTGGCCAACCGTAGATGGCTGTAATCTTCGCCAAATCATCATCAAACGGGAATTTGGTGATAGCGCAGCGCTAGACGGCTGTAACGTAATATCTGGCGAATATGACGAGCCATACACCGGCGAACACTTGGTCTTTACCAGCAAGGAACAAATCTCTAAAAAGATTCAAATAGATCACGTGGTTGCGCTTAGCGACGCCTGGCAAAAAGGTGCCAAGTATTTTGATTACGACACTAGAAACAAAATTGCTACCGACCCGCTTAACCTCTTAGCTGTCGATGCTTCAGCCAACAAGCAAAAATCAGATGGCGATGCGGCCACCTGGCTTCCTAAGAATAAAAAATTTAGATGTCAATACATCGCAAGGCAAATATCGGTTAAATATAAATATCAGCTTTGGGTTACCGAGGCCGAGAAAAACGCAATGTCTAGCATCCTAAAAGAATGTCCAAACGAAATGGCAGTCGGGGTATAAAAACCGCTTATTCATGTTATAATCATCATAAATAAGTGGAGGAATTATGAAAAAATACATTTGGACCGGTATTGTTGGCGGTTTAATATTGATTGTTGGGGCGTTTCTTTTGGGGCGCTATGCCTTTAGCGGCCAGTTGCCCGCTTTGCCCGCCCCAGAACTGGCCGAAGGCCAAAGGGGCGAACTTGGTATCGATAAAAACATCAACGAAAAAACCATAGATTCTTATCTTGGGCGCTCCGATTCGGTTTATCGCGATCTTAGAATGTTAAAAGACCCCGGCAATTACGAGGCAATCGGTGGCGACTCGTATCTCTCGGGGTTCGTAAATGGTTTTTCTGTAGTGCCTTTCCCGTATCTAGTTAACGTTACTGGCCTACCAAAAGAAGTCGGAAACACCTACACCGGAAAAACTCTCTTTTATCAAGGCCAAGATGGCTCATTCTCGCCAAATTACGAGGAATCCATGGCTATTTTAGAAGGTTTGTTTCCAAAGGATAAAGTTATTTTCTTGATGTGTGGCGGTGGCGGCTATTCAGGCATGATGAAAAAGATGTTGGTGGCTCTAGGCTGGGACGAATCCAAAATCTACGACGTAGGCGGCTACTGGTTCTATGATGGAGATAATAAAGTAGAGGTAAAACGCAAAGTAGGCGACAAAGCAGTTTATGATTTTTACAAAGTACCAATCCACGAGATTGATTTTTCTACCCTAACGGAGAAATAAAGTGAGCGCAGAAAAAAAGAAACAGGCAGGAGTACTAGGTCTAATCATTGCGCTCGTAATAGTGCTTATAAGTAGCTTATTATTTGTGGGTGCAGTTAGCGGGTGGTTTGATGATTCAAAGCTGTCGCTAGATCCAGAATACATCTGCCAGCAAGAATGTGACGGAGAGCTCCAAGACCTTACGGGCAAAGAATACGAAGATTTAATTAGCAAGAAAAAATCATTCATTGTCTTTATAGACCAAGGTGGCTGCACTACCGCTGATAGATTAAGAGAATACGTGTCAAGCTATGCCCGCGATCATAAAATCAAAGTTTACCGCATGATTTTTGAGGTAGAAAAAGAAACGTCGCTTCATAACTATGTAGAATATTACCCGTCAGTAGCGATGATTTCAAAAGGCAAAGTCGTAGGATTTTTAAGGGCAGATAGTGACGAGGATGCTCCAATCTACAACGATTACAACGAATTCCAAAACTGGATAAGGAGGTTTTTATGAATGTATTAGAGTATTCGAAAGGCGTAGAACGTCTAGTAGACCCAATGATGGTTGGAAAAACTCATTACATGCAAACCAAATTGGCTAAGTTGCCAGTATGCTTGCAAAAGAGAATCATTAAAAGTGCCACCAAAAAATCTGGAATGATGCCTTTTGTGGTGGAACCTTACTGCACCTTTTTGTTCTACGAGATACCAAAACCAGAAAAAGTCGAGAAATTTATGCCGGACGGATTTGAGCCAGCAAAATCAACAATTTTTGAAGGTGACAGAGAAAAATATTACGGCATCGTCTCTATGTTCAGGATTCATACCAGCGTGTTTTGGGGTGCAAGGGCCGAGTATTATCTAGTAGCTAAAAACACTAAAACCGGCCTTCTTTCTTGGGTAATGATGGACTACATTAGCGATACAATTAGCTACGACGAAGCCCACGGCCTTAAATCACCAGACTGTAAAGGCGCTGTTATGACCACTACCTGCGAGGGTGACTTTATTTGCGAAATGAAAAACAGCGATGGTAGTAAAAAAGTGGAATGTACGGCAAATCTAATGAAATCAAAGATGCGCCCACTCAATAAAAAACTCTGGATCGAAGGCAATACCTCAATTGCGTACGGCCGTCTTGCTGGCGAGCCAGACGGAGACTTGTTTTCGCTAACTTTCTTCCCAGAAGAAATGAAACAAGCCCTAGAAATACCATTAAAAAATGTTTCGCATTTTAGCGTAGCGAGCAGCCGTACGGGCAAATTTGGCGCAGTATTAGAACGCGTAGTTAGTTTCCCGTTCGCCCAGCATATGTTATCCGATGCTCCGGGAATTCATACCCACTATAATACCGAACAAGAGCTAAGAAACGCCGTAGAATCAGTAGATTTTAAGAAGATTAAAACCCTAGGGCGCTAACCTTAAAAACATGTGGAAAACTAGCTAAGAAAACTTAATAAAAACTTAAAAACAATGCTTGACAATGCGATTATGCTTTTATAAAATAAAAAGTGTTAAAAGGTTATACGTTTAACAAAAATAAGTCAATATTTTTCACAAAACATGGGAGGAAAAAAAATATGAGAAAATCATTAATCGTAACGGGAGCGATAGCTGCTACTTTGACCGCTATGCCTGTAAATGGTGTTTTTGCCGACGTGACAGATACCGTTCAAATTACAATTAATAGCTCATGTACGGTTGGCGGCTCAACTTCTACATCTGGTGCTGGCAAAAGCTTCACCAAAACTATGACTAACGGTAGTCTCCAGACGTGGGACGCAACTTCCTCAGCCGGAGGTAAAATAGTAGTATCTTGCAACGCCGCTAACGGTTGGAATGTAAAAGCCGTAGGTTCCGGAGCGGGCACACCTGTTACTTCGATGAAGCCAACTGGCTCTGGTACGCCAATTGCAACTGGTACTGCAACGTCTGGCGCTACATCTAACTGGGCATTCAAATTGGCTGGTACAAATGTTGTATCTGGCTACACTTCATTCAAGGCGGTTCCAGCTACAGCAACTAAGGTTGCTGGTGCAAGCGCTAGTACCTCCGAAGAAACAATTTACACGGGTTATCGCGTATGGATTAGCGCAACTCAGCAAGCCGACAGTTATCAGGGCAAGGTAACCTATACCGTTGCGGCTGGCAATAGTTAATTTTAAATACTACAAACTACAATACAGCTCCTAGCGGAGCTGTATTTTGTTGTGGAAAAGTTAATATTTTAATCGTGAAATAATAAAAAAACATATTGACATCGTGCTCGTGTTTAAATATAATAGAAATTGTTAAAGGTCATACACTCCATTAACATAAATAATAACTAATTTCCATTTAGAGAATGGGAGGAGAAAAAAATGAAAAAATTAGCAATTTTAGGTAGTACAGTTGCCGTAGCACTCACTGCAATGCCAGCACTTGGTGCGGTCGCAGACGTAACCGATACCGTTACTGTT
>JAEEUB010000008.1 GCA_016286785.1 Candidatus Saccharimonadota bacterium | reverse complement strand
GACACAAGGCCAAAGGTGGCGACCCCTAGGAGATTGCCGAGCACGAGGTAAATCCCAGTTACGAACATTGTAGTGCACAATGCCGTCAAGCCGCCGATCATACCTTTTAGCCGATGACCCTTCCGATTATGGATGATCCACATGCTTACTGCTAATGCGGAGAAGATATGCGCTATTATCATAACCCCATGGAAATCCATATTATTCCTCTCTCGATAGCTTTGATGTACTAACCACTTATGCGCCCATGCGGGCGCATAAGAAACTACTTTGCAAGTATATCATAAAAGATGGATTTTAGCAATTGTTCTTTACTAAATAGTCTAGCGCGGCCTCGATAATCATGCGATTTTTGATGTCCATTTTGACATTTGGATCTTTGAGATTTTTTAGAGCTTCGGGTGATTTTTTGTAGACTTCTCGAAGTTCGGCGAGTTTTGCATTGACTAATTCGTCTGAAACAGTAATTTTTTGCTCAACGGCTAGGGTTTGCAAAGCCATGGATGCTTTAACTCGCTCCTCGGCGATTTTACGGGCTTGTTTTTCCCAGTTTTCTAGGGTTTCATGATTTACGTCTAGAAATTCTTCAAAACTTAACCCTTGAGAAGAAGCATTCCTAGTAATATCATCGCGGATTGCGTGAATTTGGTCGCTAATTAGGATTTCTGGTGCGGCAACTTTTGATTTTTTTACGAGTGCTTTAACTAAATCGTCTTTAAATTTCTCGTTTACTTTGTGCTCGTTTTGGGTTTCTAGGTTCTTTTTGATATCTTCTTTTAGTTCGTCTAATGTTTTAAATGGTCCGCATTTTTTAGCCATTTCGTCGTCGATTTTAGCTTTTTTAACTTCGTTTACTTGCTTCAATAGTATTTCAAAAACGGTTTTGGCTCCTGCTAGCTTAGTTGCGCCGTAGTCTTTGGGGAAAGTAAGTTTTAGATCGAATTTGTCGCCTGGTTCGTGACCGACAATGCCATCTTCGAATCCCGGGATAAAGGAATTCGAACCGAGCACGAGCCTATAATCTTTTGCTGAGCCACCTTCAAAAGCTTCGCCATCTTTTTTGCCGACAAAATCAATGATTACTTCGTCGGTTAGTTTTGCGGCGCGCTTAACGGCCTTTTTTTCTGATGATGAGTTTGATAGGTTATTTAAGATCTCTTTAATGTCTTTTTCGGCTACTTCAACTTTTTCTTTTTTGACGCCGAGATTTTTATAATCGCCGAGTTTGATTTCTGGGATGATGTCGGCGGTTGCAGTATACTCAACTAGCTCTCCAGGAACATACTTTACTACATTAACACTAGGTAAAACTAGTGGACTTTTTTCCTCTTTTTTGAAGGCTTCGATTACGGTTGAACGTACGGCAAAATCTACGGTCTCTGAGTTTAAGTCGTTTTCTGGGATGAATTTTTTTGCAACCTCAATCGGTACTTTTCCTTTTCTAAAACCCTCAACTTTTATTTCTTTAGCCAATTTTTCTAGGGCTTTATCGGCGGCTGGTTTTAAGTCTTTTGCGTCTAATGTTACGGTTATTTCTACACGCGAATCAGAAAGTTTTTTGAACTTTGTTTTCATAACTACTCCTATAAATTTGTATTAATTATACCACAGTTCTGGGTAAAGTCGAATCCCTGAAGTGTGTCAGGGTAAATTTGGAGGTAGCTCCTAGTTTAACGTCGGGATTTAAAATATTATTTGGGTCGAATATTTTTTTAAGCTCCGTGTACAAGATGCGTTCTGGCCCCTGCATATCTACGTTTGTTACTACGGCTTTTAATCTTCCCTCTGGCGTACCGCCTGCGAGTTCTCCGCCTTGGCGATTAATGATGTAAGCACCGGCTTTTAGAAAAGTTGTGGCTTTTTTATTAAAATCATTATCTTCGAGATTGAATTTTGGGCGCAAACTGTATATTGATGAATTGTATGAGCCGAATAGCTCTAGGTCTAGTTTTAGTTTTTCTTGCAAGATTTTAATATCGTTTAAAAAGTTTCCTATATTCCATTCGGGTAGATAGAAGTTGGTTAGAATTGGAACGCGCTCGCCATTTCGAATATTACCCAGATAGTTTGTTAGTGCGTTTTCGAATTCATTTAGGGTATATGTGTTATTCGCTGATTCGATGATGAACTTTGCGCCTCGTGGCAAGGTGTTCTTTAGAATATTAATTTTTCTTAGGGCAGCATTTGGCTTTTCGTCAAAACTAGCAAAAACCGCATAGCCATCACTAGGTTTTTTAATGATGCCGTCTAGATTCTTTCCGGCTTCTCTTGCTTCCATGATGATTTTTAAATCGTACAAGTCTAATTTACGAGGTTTTATGGGCTTAAGTGCTTCTAATATTTTTGTGGCTGTACCGATATCTCTAGAAGTTGCCACAATGCGGAGAGTTCGCGACTTTAACGGAACGGCGCGTAGGATGACTTCGGATATGACGCCAAGGGTTCCCTCGGCCCCAAAGAATAGTGGCATCAAGTCGAGAGTCTCGCGTTTTTTGGCGTCTTTAATGGATGGATATCCTGCGAGCGAGTGGTTATTCGACAGCCCCTTAATCAGTCTTTCGTTTTCTTTGATGAGTTTAGAAATTTTGCAGTAAATTTCGCCTTCCGTTGTTTTTTCGGCTGCCTTTTTCGCTACTATGTATTTTTTTAGACGATTAGTTTGTAGGCAGTCGCCACTGGCTAGAACTACTTCTATTCGCTCAACATAGTTCATGATTCCGCCATATTTACCAGAATAATTATCGGCCGGGCGGTTTGAAATTAACCCGCCAATTGTTTCATTATCTCTTCCGCCGATAGGTATGGTAAGTCCGCCCACGGAAAGTGCGGTGTTTAGTTCTTTAAGTGTAATTCCGGATTGTACGCGTACTAGTTTTTCTCGTGGATCAATTTCTAGCATGCGGTTTAGCTTTTTTGTGGATATTACGATTTCGTTAGTTAGATCTGCGCCGCCTTCGTCTGTACCCGAACCACGAGGCGTAACGGAAACTGGAATATCTTTTTGCGATAATTGGTTAAAAAAACGCATTAATCTTTGGATGTCATCAGTGGATTCTGGAAAAGCTACGATTTTGGGTTTGATTCTTAGAGCAGAGCGGTCGGTCGAATATTCTTCTATTATTTCCGGTGTATCAAAAACATTTCCGACAATTAACTGATTTAGATATTTTGCAATTTTCCCCATCCTGCTTATGATTATAACACGAAAAATGCTGTTTGCTATTTTTTATTCTTATTATCTTTATCCTTTGCGGTTTGGTTTTCTGGTTTTTTAAATATTAAATCTAGTTCTAACATTTTGCCGCTGGGGCCAAATAGGACGGGTATAAATCCAATATACTTGTAGCCTTTTTTGTTTACGTATTCTTCAATAACTTCGCGATGCTCTTTGATTTCGGCGCTAATTAGTTTATTGTTGGCATATTTTAATCTTACAAATTCCATAGACCTCCTTTTTATCTATTATACATTATCTTGGCTTAAAGTGATAATTGTAATGCTTGGTGCGAAACGACTTTGTTTGATTTGTTGCGGTTTTATGTTATAATATGCACACTTGATGCGGTTTTATGTATCTTTGCACTTGGTGGGGTTCCGCCTTTTTCGCTGATAGAATTGGCCTTTTCGTTCTTGTTTTTAGTTTTTTAAAAGGTATAATGTTATTTGCAAAAATAAGATGAATCTATGAATATTTATAAACAGCTTAATTTACTTACCGAATATATCGAAAAGCATATCGACGATGATCTTCATCCAGAAATATTGACTAAATTTTTACATACAAATTTATATACGGCTGGTAAAATTTTTTCTGTTTTTTCTGGCCAGTCTTTTTCTGAATATGTGCGAAAACGTCGCCTTTCTTTGGCAGGCCAGGATTTGTATGCTAATAATCCTCGGGTGGTAGATATAGCAATTAAATATGGTTACGATAACGCAACGGCATTTTCGCGTGCCTTTGAAAAATTCCATGGCATCAAACCGAGTCAGGTAAATAAGACAACTAAGCTTTCAAATTATCCTCGCCTTATTTTTGACGATACTCCTCGACAAGAAAAAACATTAAATTACGAGATCATCACGCTCCCGGACTTTACTCTTTTTGGCATCGGTGTTGATACGGGCAATGATAGCATTTCAAAAGATGCGCCGCAGTTGTTTCGTCGGATGATTAATGAATACGAACCAATTTATGGTCCGGTTAAATATGGTGCCGTTTTGTATGATTCTGGTCGCCAGCAGAGTAAGCGATATTATTGCCTTTGGGAGCAAGAAATTTCTGGTTTTACGCGGATTAATATTCCTAAAAGTAGATGGCTAAAATTTGATGTTGGGTCTAGGGAAGCTGCTAAAATTCAGGCTTTGTCTCTGCAATTTTATTCGGAGTTTTTGCCTTCTTCTAAATATATCCTTCGCGAGCTTCCCGAACTCGAACGCTATCACGATAAAACTACTGATTTTCTCGTTCCTATCGAATAGCCGCTGATATTTTATTTAAGGTAAAAGTCAGTCGGTATACCTTGATTTTTGATATATTTTTTGTGTGGATAAAAATTATTATACTTCGGAGATTTTTCCGACCAAGAAGTCTGCTTCCGCCGATGAATGGGGGGCTTTGTTTTTTGAGCTTAGCAGGGTAAATGGTTTTTTAGGAGATTGGCAGATTGTTGTTTCGGTCATAAGACAGCGAATTCATTATTATCTAAAAGCTCCATTTACTATATCTGCGACTATCAATAATTTATCATCTTTTATATTTAAATCCGTTTCTTTGCCAGAGTTGCCTGCGGCTCGTTCAGGTTTTCGACCATTCACCCATCGGGACAATTTGGCTGGTTTGGCATATTATGCTCATATCCATGGCTACGGGGAGTTGCAGTATATTGTTATTGATTTTCGCGCACTTCTCGGTGGAAACTATTATTCTAAAACGCATTTTTATTTTTTTAAAAATAGCCTATTTTATCTTCATCAATCGTTTGCGCAATCACCGGCAGAGCTTCTAGCTTTTGATTTTGCGGCTAGTAAAAATTATATTTATAAATCCCCGCCTGAATATACCGAAACTAGTAAAATCTTAGAACATTTGCACGACGATCAGCGTTTCGCGATTTTTTCGATAGATACTTTTCCATACGTTATGGATCAAAATTTCCTTAAACTTTCGGATTACGATTTCGCTAAACATTCGCTTGTGCTTGGTTCGTCTGGGTCTGGTAAATCTAAATTCCTAAGTTCTTTTATTTGTAATTTATACCGTGATTCGAGTTTTTGTTCAAAATATAAAATTGTAGTGATTGACCCGCATGACTCTATGAAGGAAGACATTGGGGTTCTTGGCAAAGTGATTGATTTTTTAAAACCAGAATCCTCGATTAACTTGTTTTCTGATACTGGGCAGGATGTCAATTCTTCTTCTGAGCTGATACTAGATCTATTTAAAACTCTTCTTATGGATCAGTATAATTCGAAACTCGAAAGAGTTTTAAGGCACTCGGTCTATCTTTTACTAGTTGGAAAGATTTTAAACTATCCTAATCTACGAAAATTGTTGACAGATTTAGAATACCGGAATCTTCTAATAAAGAAATTGACTCCAAATCTTCCGTTTAGTATTGTTGATTTTTTTCTTTCTGATTTTAATGATCTTCGCACTAAGTCTTATTCTGAGGCCATTTCTCCGATTATAGCTTTCTTAGATGAGATGGAGATGGTCCCAGCTTTTTCTCAAACATTTTTTGACGAAAATCTTGCCAGCACTATTAATCAAAATTTTCTTACCCTTTTTTCTTTAGACCGTGCGCGCCTTGGTACTAAGGTTACGCGAACAATTTCTGGTTTGGTTATGGAGCAGTTGTTGACTTTTGTTGAGGGAGTAAACCAGCAACAACATATCATTTTTATCGTTGATGAGGTAGCTGTTATTGAAAATCCTATTTTGGCGCGTCTTCTTTCTGAAGCGCGTAAGTACAATTTGTCGTTGTTTTTAGTTGGTCAATTTTTGAATCAATTCTCGGAAGAATTGAAAAATTCCATTTTTGCGAATGTTACAAATTACTATATGTTTCGTTTGTCACAACTGGAAGCGAAACTTTTGGCTGACAATTTAAATTTGAAAATTCCTACTAACAACACAAAAGAGCATAAGGTTGAATTTCTATCAAGACTAAATGATCGCGAATGCGTAGCTAGAATAAGTATAGGTGGCAAACTTTTTCCTGCTTTTAAAGCAAGCGTATTAGATTTTGTTCCAATTAAAGGAGGATAAATGGATGATAAAGATGCTAGCAAAGTTGTTGAAAAGATTTTTCAAATGGTTTTTGATGCGCCTTCCGGATATGATTTAAATGAATTATTTAACAAGCTAGCCTTCGGTTTGCGGTTGCCTCAGCCGGTTAAGGATAGTATTACTGGTAAAACAACATGGTCGATTACAAATCGGCCGGTTAAAGTTAGTGCCCAATCAAATATTGCTAAAGTGGACGTTGATAAAGGCTGGAGGAGGCCATATGTTCAGATCGGTGGGATTGAAGATATATTAAAACGATGGGACGATATAAATATTGTTTCTGCTGAGCGAAATTTTAATTCGTCAAATTTTAACATGAGTGATCCGATTTATGCATGTGAAAATGTATACCGTTGCGCAGACTGCCATAGTTGCAAGAATATCGTTTTTGTTGAGGGCTGTGCAAACTCCGAATATCTGCTTGCTTCGGCTCGCTCTGCTAATTGTAATTTTTGCATTAAGGCTTACGATTCTGGAAATTCAAGTAATAGTTATCATGTAATATGTAGCAATAAAATTATTAATTCGCTTTTTATCCAAGATTGTTATGATTTATATGAATGCATGTTTTGTGCTCATATTGCATCGGCTAAATATTGCATTTTAAATATGCAATTTGAAAAGTCTGAATACTTTAGGTTAAAACAGGTGGTAGCAAACTATGTTTTAGGAAACCTTTAAAAACGCTCCGCTTTGTTTTGACCAGAGCTTGGCATATTCTTTATCCGCTTTTAACAGTTCGTCATGCGAGCCTCGTTCGATTATTTTTCCGTTTTTTAATACGATGATTTCGTCTAGACCGGCAATCGTTGATAAACGATGCGCTACCACGATCGAGGTTCTACCTTGCATCAAATTGGCAAGAGCTCCCTGGATTTGACTTTCCGATTCTGAATCTAGTGCCGAAGTTGCTTCGTCTAATACTAGTATTGGAGCGTTTTTAAGAATTGCCCTTGCGATCGCTATTCGCTGTCTTTGCCCGCCAGACAGCTTTACGCCTCTTTCACCTACGAGCGTATCGTATCCATCTGGTAGCTCGCGAATGAATTCGTCTGCGTTGGCTAGTTTTGCGGCCTTGTAGATTTCATTTTTGGTGGCATTTTCTTTTCCATAGGCGATATTTTCATAAATGGAGCGATGGAATAATGATGATTCTTGTGGTACGTATGCGATTGATTCTCTAAGTGATTTTTGTGTGACATTCTTGATATCTTGCCCATCAATAAAGATTGCTCCGTCCGAGACATCGTCAAATCTAAGTAATAGTTTAGTTAGGGTTGTTTTACCGGAGCCAGATACGCCAACTAGTCCGATACTTTTTCCAGCTGGAATTTCTAGTTCAAAATTCTCAAATAGTGGTTTTTTCTGTTCTTTGTGGCAAAAACTAATATCCGAAAACTTGATTTTGGCTTGCGATATTTTTAGTGGCTTATCGGTTTTATCGTCAACGATTTGGGGTAGATCTAGTATTGATACCATTTCTTTGGCATCGCCAAATGATTGGTTTACTGCTCTTAAGATATGGTTAATTGTCCAGACGTTAGAGAGGAGCGAATTTGAGAGAGAATAAAGAAGCACCATGCTGGAGATGGTGAGTCCAAACCAGTTGTGGCTCATTACGATTAGCACCAATAGCCCTGTAAAAGTTACCATGTTAACGATGCTCATGGAGAGATTTCGCCAAAAAGATACTTTCGCGACTTTCATGGTGGCTTTTTTGGTGTGTCTAGTAGTAATGCCAAAACGGTTTTCTTCGAGTTTTTCCCTAGCGTATGATTTTACGGACATTTCATTGGTGATTGCGTCGGCTAGTTGTCCGGTTTGTTTGTTTTCGGCGTCGGCCATTTTTTCGTCAACCTTGCGTGTTTTGTAATATGTAGCGATAGCTACAGTTACATATACGGCGGTATATATGGCTAAAATTGCCGCAAAAGGCCCACAGATTGTTGCCGTTACTCCAATTGAATAGATGGCCGTTAAAAGTAAAGGATATAAATCCCAGACAAAATTGGATTTTAACACAATAAAGCCACGGGGTAGTTTATTGGCGGCACTAGTTAGTGAGCCGGAGAATCTGTCGTTATGAAATGTCATGGATTGGTTGATTACCGCTTTGAAGGCCAATCTAGATAGGTATTCCCCACCTATTGCATCAATTGACCAGTCTAGCCAATCAATTGCTCTAACGACAAAAAGATTATTTACGCTTGCGGACAAAATTGTGAGAAGCAAAATGCTTACGTAGTTTTCGATTGCGAAATCACCACCTGATAGTTGTCCGATTATCTGTGAAGTGCCGTAGGGTACAGCGACGTTGGAAAGGAAAATCCATATTGGCACCAAAATTAGAAGCAAAAAAGTCCTTACTTTGCATTGCATTAAGGTTCGCCAAAAATAGTACAGGGTTCTTCTGATGTTTTTGCCTTTTTCCATATTTATATTATGGCACGATTATTTGGCTTAGTCAAACACTGTTTTTTCTTAATTCGAAAACCCTTTTGCTAATAATTGCTCGGTTTGCATCTATGTTATGTCATGAATGACAGAAATTGAAGAAAAATGCAATTAAAATATAAATGGATTTTCGTTTCTAATTCTTGATATAAAAAGGCCGACGTTTGCCGGCCTTTTTAATGTGCGCTGAATCAGAGGTGGAATGGTGTGAATTGCCGTCACGCTTTTATTCTAGGGTCCTTGACTTCCAAATTGGCTTCCAATTTGACGGGTGCCGAGCTTCGATATTCTCGACAGTAAAGCCTTTATGCATATCGTACATTACGCACGAAATGTAAAATATAAGCGGTACGACGACCCATAACAAGGACCGCGATGGCCATGCGTGATTTTCTATGAGGTTGGCCGCATAGGAAACACATAGTGGCACAACACTCAGTGGGAATACGTAGTACCCAACTAGATCGTGGTAGATCTTCGTGGGGCTGTTTGCTGACTTGCGCGGGTAGTTTTTCCGATCTTCCACTGCTATTTTGGTGACCATCCCAAAAATAACAGCTTCAATGATGAATAGTATGACGAAAGCTGACGGGCTAACTGGCGTGTCCTTGTTTAATCTGAACATTGCTATCCATATTACCGGAAGAGCTAAATCTCCCGGAAAGAATGCTTTGGACTGATTTTTCCAGAGCGGCGGCATTCTTGATTCTCCTATTAACGCCAAGAGGAAAAACGAACCAGGCCAAATAACCCAACCAATAACTAGCCAGGTTGTCATTTCTGATATGGAGCTAAACATGTCCTCCCCCCCCCTTTTTTTTAAATGTCATTCCCTCACAATGAAGCAACTATTTGTAATTATAACATATCTTTTAATTTAGTCAAGAATAATCCTATTGTATTTCTAATTATTTGGCTCTTTTTTAGCTTGCTTATACGTCGTATTATGCTTGGCAATAAAAAACTTCCGCTTATACGGAAATCAGATCGAAAACACGAGATTGGTGCCCGAGACAGGACTTGAACCTGCACGCATTGCTGCATATGCTCCTAAGGCATACGTGTATACCAGTTTCACCACTCGGGCTTATTTATATTATAACATAAAAATGAGCCTTTGGGGCTCATTTTTATGTGTTTTATGTTAGATATCAAGAAATAATAAGATAATTATTGATTCTTGTAAGCGTTTCTTTTTGCTAGAATAGCAGAACCGGCATACGTTGTTAATAGGCCAAGTATTAGTGCAACTGGTAAAGCTTCTTCTGGGCCAGTGCTCGGCATTGGCGAATCGCTAGAAGCGGTAGCGGCACTGTTTTTGTTAGAACTAGACGAACTCGATGATTCCGATTTACTGGATGAGCTACTAGAGCTACTACTAGAATTACTGGAATTGCTAGAACTGCTCGAGCTATTAGAATTGCTTGAATTACTCGAATTGCTTGAATTACTTGAATTACTTGAGCTGTTTGAGTTATTGTTATTGGAAGAATTATTGGAACTGGACGAGGAATTGTTCGTCTTATTGCTATCTTCTACAACCTGTATCGTATTGTTTGATTCGGTATTGTTAGCTTTACTTGATTTTTTGGTTGCAACCACGATGATGGCAATGATTAAAAGTAAAATCAAAATCACTGCAACGGTGGCTACGGTAATGATTTTGCGACGCTCTTTGCGATCGGCTTCATCTTGATAATACATAAAAAACTCCTTATAATTAAATTATATCACACTTTTAGCAAAAAAGCAATACCAGATATGGTATAAATTGGGGTTTAGCCGAGTTTTTTATAGATAGATAGGTGGGCGGATGCGTATTTTTGGGTTTTTAAGAGTTCTAAACCAGAAAATATGGGTGATGTGCCTGGATGAGATAAGACAAAGATGCCACTGGGTTTTAAAAAATGAGTTAAAAGACTTATTTCTTCCGTGTTTAAATCATCATATGGTGGGTCGGCGAGGATTATGTCTTTTAGGTGTGGTTCCTCTTTGAATTTTTCGTAATATTTATTTACTGATCCCAAAAAGAAAGAGGTTTTATCTTCTTGAATATTTAGGGCAAGGCAGTTCCCCCTGATGATCTCAATGGCTTTTTTTGCTTTTTCTATAAAACAAACCTTTTTGGCACCTCTAGAGATAGCTTCGAGGCCAAGGGCTCCGGAGCCCGCGTATGCGTCAAGTATTGTGGCTCCGGGTAATTTTTCGGAAATCATATTAAAAAGTGCCAACCTTTCTCGTTCCCCCATTGGATGAGTGCCGTCTCCGGGTGTTTTTATGTTCCTTCTTTTTAGTTCTCCAGACGTGATTTTGACGGTTCCTGGACCTGTCTTTTTCATATTATTAGACTTCCCATATTTTATGATTTTAAATCTTAGTTCAAAGTTGTTATTTGCTGATATTTTGTGATCCCCTGCATTAACTCCTTCCATTGTAGCAGATTCTCTGGGGTTTTAAGGAATTTTAATACATCGTTTTGGGCGCGATTTATGAGTTTTGTATCTGATAAAGTGGCTATTCTAAGATCTAGTGCGCCATGTTGCAGGGACCCGTAAATCTCCCCTGGACCACGCATTTTTAAGTCTATTTCTGCAAGGTGAAAGCCATCTGTAGATTTTTCGAGCTCTTGGAGCCTTTTTGAAGGGCGATTTTCTCCAGAAGTTAAAAGGTAGCAGTAAGACGCTACGCTACCGCGACCAACTCTCCCGCGAAGTTGGTGGAGCTGTGCTAGCCCATACATCTCGGCGTTTTCAATGACGATTAGTGATGCATTTGGAACATCAACCCCCACTTCTATAACTGTAGTGGAGACCAAGATATCTATTTCCTTGTCTGAAAATTGTGTCATTATTCTGTCTTTTTCGGCCGGCTTAATGCGTCCATGCAAAAATTCAATTTTAGCCCTAGGAAATAGCTGTTTTAATTTTTCGTAACGCGTCTTAACAGATGTAGTTTCGGATTTTGGATTATCATCGATGGCTTTACAAATCCAGTAAACTTGCTGTTTTTTTGCTATGGTTTCACTAATTACCGGGTATAATTTTTCGCGAGCGTCGAGTTCACGAATAATATGAGTGGTGATTTTTTGTCTACCTTTTGGGAGCTGATTTAAGACTGATACATTTAGATCTCCAAAAACGGTAAGCTGTAAAGAGCGCGGAATAGGGGTAGCAGTCATGGTAAGAAGATGTGGGGCTAGCCCTTCTGGGGACTTAAGTGCTAGTTTTTGTCTTTGTTCTACCCCAAAACGGTGTTGTTCGTCGATTATGACGAGACCTAATTTGTTAAAAATGGTGTCGTCGGTTAGCAGGGCGTGAGTTCCGATTACTAGGTCGATATTTCCGTTTTTAATCCTTTCTTTTATATCTTTTTTCTCTTTTGTAGCCCCAGTTAAAAGAACGGTTTGAATTCCGAATGATTTTAATAAACTATTGAGATTTTGATAGTGTTGCGTAGCTAAAATGGCGGTTGGGGCTAGTATTGCAATTTGAACGCCTGACAGGGCAGCTTCGTAAGCACTAATTGCTGCTACCATAGTTTTACCTGAGCCAACATCACCCTGTAAAAGCCGATTCATGGGGGTATTTTTTTCCATATCTTGAAAGATTTCCCAGGCGGCTTTCTTTTGAGCGTCGGTAAGAGTAAACGGAAGCTTTCTTAGAAAATCTTTGATTTTTGCTAGGTTAAAAGGGATGCTAATTGCTTTTAGCTTTTCATTTTCCCTACGATTGAGTTTGGCGGCCAGGATTAATTCAAATAACTCTTCGTAGGCAAGGTAATCGTGTGCTTTTTTTATGGATTCTGCTGAATTTGGAAAATGAGCATAAAACAATGCTTTTTTACGTATTCCTGGCGCTACAGTGGGTAAAAAGTCGGGGATTTCATCAAAAATACTCTTTGATTTATTGACGAGACGCTTAAAATCTGAAGATTTTAGGCTCCCGTGAGCTACGTAGATGGGATTTAGGCCAATTGATGGGTCAATATCGGATACTAGGGCCGCCGATGGTGAGATTAGGCTATAACGGCCATTTTTTAGCTCATAGTTGCCTAAAAAAAAGTATTCTTTCTCTTTGTCAAACTGTTTTAGGCGATAGCTTTGATTAAACCATGCCACTTTTATGGAGCCGGTTTTATCCTTAATGATTCCTTCTACGATAGATAGATTGCGTCTTTTGGCGCGTCTCATTGAGAGATTGTCTATTTTCCCCTTTATTACTATTTTTCCGGGTCGGATTTCTGAGATTGAGACTGGTTTTTCAAAGTTTTCGTAGTCTTTTGGTAAATTGTACAAAAAATCTCGAACGGTGTTGATGCCGTATTTTTTAAGAGTGTCCGCAGTTTTTGGGCCTATGCCTTTTAACTCTTCGACCGGTGCAAATAGCCTCATGTCTAAATTATATCAGATTCGCTTTGCCGGAATGCTCTTTGCGCCATTTAGCGATTTCGCCGTGATTGCCCGAAAGAAGAACTTCTGGGACTTTCATTCCCCTAAAATCTTCTGGTCGGGTGTATTGGGGATATTCTAGGTTGTCTCCATCAGAAAATGATTCAATTATTGCCGACTCACTGCCACCTAGAACTCCGGGGATTAGGCGGACTACCGAGTCTATGATAATGAGAGCTGGCAATTCCCCGCCAGTTAAGATATATTTGCCAAGCGAAATCTTATAATCTACGATGGTTAGGATTCTTTCGTCATACCCTTCGTAGTGGGGACAAAGGATAATGTAATGCTGACACTTTGCGATGCTGCTTTTAGACTGCCTAGCTGCCATTGATTTGGCTAGTTTTTGATTCCATGTTTGACCTACTGGGGTAGGGAGTATTACTTTTGCACTTTTATCTTCCTTTTTTACGCTTTCAATTGCATCAAAAACAGGTTCGCAGCGTAGCAACATTCCATCCCCACCGCCATAGGGAGTATCGTCTACTGATTTATGTGGCCCTAGGCCAAAGTCGCGAAGATTTACAAAATTAAACTCAGCTAAGCCCTTTTCGGTTGCTTTCCACATCATGGATGTTTTAAGATATGGCTCAATGGCTTCTCTAAATAGGGTTACTATTGTAAACTTAATCATTTTTTTATCATAACATAAATTTGATAGTTATTCAAGGGAGGGCGGATTGCTTTTTGCACTATTGCAATATGCGCACAAAAAGCGCCACCCTTTACTGGGCGGCGCCTGAATGTTAACCCATACTCTTTATGAGTTGGTCTTTTTGCTTTAGTCCCAGGATATGTAATCGCTGAGGATGCCGCGAGGAAGTACGTGATAGCTTAGCCGGGTGTTGCCGGTGCTAGGGTCGGTGCTAACTTCTACTAGTGCCTCACCGCAGGCTTCGGCGTACGCACTCAGCTTGAAGTCGTCTATGACCGTTGCGCCTTCACCTAGCATAATGACTTTGTGCAGTTTAGCGTGATTCGCGACCGCCACTCGTCCATAAATCCGGGCGTTATCCATGCGGGCGTTCTCAATCGTAGTTGCGTGGGCGCCCTGAATTGTGACATAGTCGCGTAGTACCGTGTTTTTTCCTATGGTTTCGCCTCCTGAAACATAGACGTGATTAATGAGCCTAGCATTTGCGGTAACAATTGCATCTTGAAGTGCCACATGATTGCACAGCTCTGCATTATCGCCAACTGTCGACAGCCCATAGACGAATGCGTAATGATTGATCTTTGCATGATCGCAAATTATGGATTCGCTGACCATGGCGATATCGCACAGCTTGGCGTTCCCGAAAATCCATGCGCCACTAAATACGTAAACGTAGTTGCTGAGCTCGGCTTCTCCAGAGATGCATGAGTTGCCGTAGACATAAACGTGATGGCTGAGCTTGGCCTTGCCACATATTTGGGCGCCGCCTTGCACGTAAACGTGATAGCTAAGCTCGGTGTCGCCTCCAACTGTTGCATCGCAGACAACTACGTAGCCGCGCAGCTTGGCGTTGCCAGTAATTATCGTTTTGCCGGAGATATCGGCTGGGCCATGTATCTCGACATGCCCTTCGATAATCGCATCGTCTTTGATTTCTGCATACTCTAGGAGTGTGCCACCGTTGATGATTGTAGCGTTAAGTATTCTGGCGTGGCCAGACACCCTTGTCCTGCCGCCAACATCTGCAAGATTGAGGATTTCGGCCTGTTCGCATGCTAGCGAAAAACCATGCAGCTTGGCGCTGTTTTTTAGTTTCGCATCACCTTCGACCCTTGCAAAGTCGTAAACCATGGCATTGTTGTAAACCCAACTTATTCCACGGTGCGATAGATTGTGTTCGCCCTCGACGAAGCCTCCACGGTCTCCCTTTTTGACGTCGCCGAAGTCCCTTAGGGCGCGTATTTGGTAAAGAGTGTGTCCTTTATAGAACGCCTGTTCGTCTGTGAGTTCGTATTTTCGCTCCTCTCCAGGATCATTTTGCGTGTGGATAAGTTGAGACATGAGCCACTTTAGGCTCAGTGTCTTGTATTTACTGACCATTGTCTCTCCGTTTCTTGTTGGCCTACTTACCATTACTCCTCTACTCTAAAGCAATTTTAAGGTCCGATTATCCTTTCGTGGTTGATTTTGGATAGATTGTTTTTACAGAATACCATTTTTATTTACTTCTGTCAAGAATCATCTACTTTTGCGAATTAGAAGAGCGAGACGGTTTTTGTAAAAACGAAAAAAAGCACAAAAAATACTTGACAACTACACGCTTATGGTTTAACATAAAAGTAAGCTGGTACGCTTCACAGGGGTTCCACTGAGCAATTAGTGGAGTGTGGAGACTTACATTAAAATAAACAGCGGATTAAAACAAACCAATGTGCCCCAAGGGTGGGCGCGTAACAGCAACAAGGACGGCCGAAAGGCCGTTTTTGTACTGATTGTGGTATAATTGTTTTAAGATGTTTGTTGATAAGGCTAAAGTCAGTTTAAAGGCTGGTAAAGGTGGCGACGGAGCCGTTTCTTTTCGTCATGAAATTTATATTCCTAAAGGTGGTCCTGACGGTGGTGATGGTGGCAAGGGCGGAGATATTATTTTTAGAGCGGACAGAAACACGAATACGCTGATTGATTTTCGTTTTACGCCGATTCTTACGGCTGAAAACGGTAAAAACGGTGCTGGGCAACGCGCTGCTGGGCGGTCTGGCAAGGATTACGTAGTAGATGTTCCGGTTGGCACTACTATATATAAGCTTAAAACTGTTTCGGAGGGTGCAGATTTAGAAAAAAACGGAGAGACAGAAAATGACTTTTCTTCTCGCATCCTTCTGCATGATTTTACTAGAGATGGCGAACAGGCGGTTATAGCAAAAGGCGGTGCTGGCGGGTTCGGTAACGCCCATTTTAAATCTAGTACTAGGCAGGCGCCATTGGTGGCCGAAGTGGGTGAACCGGGCGAAGAATTTGAAGCGGAATTAGAGCTTAAGTCTATGGCTGACGTTGGTATTCTTGGGCTTCCAAATGCCGGAAAATCAACTTTTCTTTCGGTGATTAGCAATGCTAAGCCAGAGATTGCCGACTATGCCTTTACCACGATTACTCCTAATCTTGGGGTTGCAACGATTGACGAAAAGGATTTACTCATTGCTGATATTCCTGGGTTAATTGAGGGGGCCGCTGAGGGTAAGGGGCTTGGTCATGAGTTTTTAAGGCATGTTGAAAGAACGGCCGTACTGCTTCACCTCATAGATGTATATAATGACGATGCTGGCGAGGCGTATCAAACAATTCGAAATGAACTTAAAAAGTATTCTGATTTAGCTTCTCGTCCTGAAATTGTTGCGCTTACGAAATGCGAGGGTGTTGACGAGGACATTATAAAAATGCAAAAGTCGGCTATTTTAGCTAAAAATCCAAATATAAAAGTATTTACCATTTCGTCTAAGGCGCATCAAGGTCTTACAGAGCTTTTACGTGCGCTTTCTCGGACGATAGAAAAAAATCGTAATAGGGTCCATGTTGGGTTTTCTGCTGCTTCTACGAATGGTGATGTAAACTCTAAACAAGACTACCACGATCTCCCCACTATTTCTCTTGGTAGGGATTCGCTTAAAGATGCATGGCAAGTTAAAAAAGAGGATGATAAGTTTATTGTAACTGGTGAAAAGATTGAAAGATTTGCGAGGAGAACCGATTTTGATAATTACGAATCTGTTAACCGGCTGCGAGATATCATGAAGAAACTTGGCATTAGGGCGGAACTAACTAATCAAGGCGCTGAGCCGGATTCCGTTATCGAGATTGCTGGCAAAGAATTTACTCTTGTGGAAGATTATTAGTGAATATAGTTAAAGTTGCCTACGGCACTGGCTGGAATGGTGGAGCGAATAACTCGCCAAGGAATTCCGTAATTCATTTCTGTCACAACGATTGAGCCATCACCGTTTACGGCCTCTACGTAGCCAACGTGACCGTACCAGCCAGAGCTAGTTTGAATAACGGCGCCCGCAGACGGAACATTATTTACTAGATATCCGGCTGCGGCTGCACTTCTAGCCCAGGCATTAGCGTTTCCGAGGTTAGATGGCAGGTCTTGCCTTTTGTACCAAGCCCACTGGGTGCATTGACCGCCGCCATATGGACCGCCAAGATTATAGAACCAACCTACAACCTCGATATTTTGGCGTTCCGATGTGCTACCTAGGTAAGTATAGGTATAGGTATTAGTATAAACTGGGCGCACGATAACCGGTGGCACATATTCGGGACGTTCGGTTTCTGGAAGAGAACCATTTTTAATAACGATTTGCATTCCACTACTTAGCCCTGATACTTCGAGGTCGTTTAATGCTACAATTTCGTCTACGGTGGAGCCGTATTTATCGACAATTGACTCGAGTGAATCGTCGTCTTTTACTGTGTAGACGATTCCAGGAGTGCTAGGGATTTTAAGAATAGTGCCGGGGTCAACGTTTGTGTTCTTTAGTCCATTTGACCAACGAACTTGATCGGCGCTGAGACCAAATTTTGCTGCAACTGTATTTACATCTTCTCCGTCTGCAACCTGGTATTCAATTACGCCTCTTGACACGGCGATATTCGTAAGATTTGGTTTTTCGAGCTTTCCGGACGATGTTTGCCCTGAGTCATACATGGTTGTAGTGATGACGTAGTTAGAGGCCACATCTCCAGCGCTGGCAAGTTCAAGTGCGTCAGATAAGTCAGCGACAGTATAGAGTTCGGATAACTGGTCGATAGAGATATTATTGTAATCGTTAGCCGCAAAGGAACTAAGACTTAGATTAGCATCGGAGTTTTGTTTATTTATTGAACCGACAAAAACTAATAGTAAAGTAACGGCACCAATAATAAGGTATGGCAATACCTCTTTTAACTTTTCAGATTTAAATTTATTCTTTTTCTTCTTTGTCATAATGATACGTTACAGAGGTCTTGGCAATGACTGTAGATATTCTGGTTATGCTCAGACTCTGTATAACTATAATACATTATTCCATCATCTCCTGTCAAGAAGTAAAAATAAGAGGTATCGGACGGGTTGGCTACTGCTTGGAGAGCGGATATGCCTGGGTTTGCGATTGGCCCACAAGGAAGGCCGGCGTATTTTCTGGTATTATAACAGGATTCGACTTCGAGGGCGGATTGATTATCTGAGTAGACTTTTCTACTAGGGTCGATTATGTCTAATGCGTAGGAAACCGTTACATCGCTACCTAGTGGAATATTTGATTTTAAGCGAGATAAAAAGACTTGTGCTACGGTAGGCATTTCGGCAGTAGGCGCCTCTTTTTGAACCATAGAGGCTAGGGTAATGCCCTCGTATAAGGAGAGACCTTGTTTTTCGTACTTATTTTTTAAGTCGTTTTCTGATATGATTTGGTTGGTTCCCTCGAGAAATCTAGTTATTACGTCTTTTACCGTATCTGATTTGTAGAATTCGTGTGTCTCCCCAAAGAGATATCCTTCTAACGTAGCTCCTTCTGGGCGGTTTTTTAGGAAATCAAAATTGTAATCAGCCTTAAAGGCTTCTTCGATTTCCTCATCTTGATATCCGGCTTCTTTAAGATTAGTTTTTACATCGAAAATGGTTTGCCCGGGTAAAATTGTGAAATTAAAAACTTCGGCTTTCATTTCGGCCTCTATACGGGCGTATTCTTCGGCGCGCTCTTTTGCTTTTATATCTTTATAGATTAGGATTCCTCCGGCAGTGAGTAGGGCGACGATAATTAGAATTGAGGCGCCAGAAATCCATTTGGTGACTGTTTTCATTTTGTGCCTTGCTTTTTTAGTATTTAGTTTAACTTTATTTGCTTCTTTTTGGGCCACTCCTTTAACGTTTGAGAGTTCTTGTCCCGCTTTTGTTTCTGAAACGGTTTGAGCTAATTCGTTAACTTTTTGAATTGCTCGCTTTCTTACAGAGAGATTGCTGTTTTCTGAAGGATTATTATTTTTGGTTGATAGGCCAAGATTTTCTCCTTTTGTGCCATAACTGGGGCTATTAAAATTTTCGAGAAAGTCTTGTAAAATGACGGTTGCTGCTTCGGTATCGATTTCCCCTTTTTCGTATTTTTTGCCGCGTTTTTTTAGACGCTCTTCTGCTATTACTGAGGTGAGCGATTCGTCCTGAAAACGGATTCTAGCGCCTGGTATTTTTTCGATGAGAGTTTTAGCGAAGTTGCGAACATATAGCGATTGAGCGGTCTCGTTCCCTTCGTTGCTTCTAGGCAAGCCTAGCACGAAGAATGACGTATTGTTTAGATTGGCGATTCGCGCTAGTTGTTGCCATTCTGAGCCGTCAACAGTTATAAAACCAACTGGCACCGCAATGCGTGTGTTCGAATCGGCTTTTGCAACGCCGATGCGCTTTTCTCCTACGTCTAAACATATTATTCGCATTTTTCTCCTTACGCTCTAGATCTTGTTATTATTCTGACTTTTCGGCCGAGGTTTCTTCGTCTTTGTTGTCTTCTTTCGAGCTTTCTGTTTTGTCGTCTTCCTTTACTGGTTTAATCTCGTTGCCATTTTGATCTTTGATATTAAATATAATCGTGATTTTATTCGGATCGCCAGGGATTGTGGTTACCCAAGGAAGTGACTTATCGATTGATACACTTGATATTCCGTCAATATCTCTCAAGTCGTGTTGGGCTTCGCCCAGACCTTTTCCTTTAATTTTTTCGATTACGTCATTTTCGGTAATTTTGGGGCCGGTGGCGTATGAAGTTTTGAGCTTTCCGGTGTAACCAGAATCGCTTTCCATAAAGCTCTCTATAAATGGATTCTTCATTTCGTATATTTTTTGAGATTCGCCAAGATCAGCTTTTTTGGTGATAAATTCGTCAACCTTTGTTTTGTCTAATACGAATACCGAAGCTATAGTTGTTGCCTTTAGTGTTGGAGTTACTCCTTCCTTTACTTCTTCACCCACAGCCGGTGTCGATACCGCATCAGATGTTTTGACTTTAAAGCTAGAGTCAATCATCATGTTACCTTCGCCAATGTCTTCTTTTAGGGCTTCTTTACTTTTTTCTTGGTCGGCGGCAGCTAATTCTGTCTTTGCTTTATCTATGTCTGCTTGGGTAACAATAGTTATTTCTTCATCTGTGCCGCCGCTCATAGCTTCATCAGAATAGGCAAATACTCTTGCGTTAGTATCCCATCCAGTGCTTGAGGCTGCGATGTTGAATCTTTCACCTGATTCACTGGCTGTTACTGGGACTTTCCCGTTGATTCTACAGCCATAGTCTACTAGCCCTTCGGCATTCGTTTTATTTACGCACTCTTCTTTGCCTTGACCACTATAATCTAGGGTGACGGTTTTAGTGGCTACGTAAGTTAGCCCTGAAATGGAAAATGTGTCGCCTTCATTTACCTTGGTTGAGGCTTTTAGATTGAGTGGGAAATAGGCGTAAATTTCAACATTGCCGTGAGCTTTCTCTCCGATGTTCTTTTTGCCGGTGGCTTCGAATTTTACCTCTTGAGATGATTCGAGCTTCTTTTCTTGGAGATATAATTTGCCGGTTTCGATATCTTCTTCTTCTAGCTTAGTGGTGAAACTGACGTTTTGAGAAAAATTATTTGAATTTGTTTTAATGTCAACGGTTACGGTGACTGATGGCGCAATAATAAATGCCCAAATCAAGAATATAATAAGGATTATTATACCAATACCAGACAGAATGGCTAATTTTTTGTGGGCCATAATCCAAAGAATGAATTTGTTGGTGGTGTTTTTAACTTTGAGGCCACTTCTTTCTTTTTTATCTTTTACCTTTGCTTTTGTATCTTCTTCCTCTTCTTCGTCGTCATTCGAGTCTGCTTCGTCTTCGCCTTGCTCGCTTGGCTCTTTGTTCTCTTCCTCTTCCTCGTCTTCTATATCGCTTTGCTCGCTTGGCTCTTCTGAATTATTGTCATTTGCAGAATCTTCTGCATCTGCTTTAGGAATAACCGGTGCGGTTTGTAGATTTTTAGCTACTGGTAGCTTGGTTGCGGCTGCAAGTTTTTTGATTGATGGATCCGTTGTAACCAGTACGATGGTTTTTTCGGCCGAAGTTCCAGCCTTGGTAATAAGTTTAATGTTTACGATGCTCCTAAATACACCTGCTTTTTTAGGCGGGACGAGGGCAACGATTTTTGACTTAGCATTTTCAATTTTAGTTATGATATCGGTGATATCGTCTTCTGGTTCAATATAGAGCACATCTTTATTCATGCTATAATTTTAACACAATTTGTTTAGCTTGTGCTAAAATATATTCAAATGAGCCTACTGAGACGAAGAAACATGAAGAAAACCGATCAAGCCAATTTAGCCGAGATGGCTTTGCGCGCAATTCATGATGGCGTCGTAATGACTGATAAAAAGGGTGTGATTGAATTTATTAATCCTGCTGCTGCTCAAATGACTGGTTATGGCGAGAAAGCTGTGGGTCTAGATTATGGTTTAGTAATTAAACTTGAATCTAAGGAAGGGCGTGAGCTTTTGCCTAATGAAAATCCTTTGACTTTAGCTATGAATACCGGACAACCATTAGAGTCTTTTCAGGCTACGTTGATTGTTTCGCAATCTAATAATCGTATTCCAGTTGCGATTAACGTCGTGATTGAGGAGAATGCTCCGCAAGAAAGAATCATTACTTTGAGGGATATCACTAAAGAGTTAGAAGAAGAAGGTGAGCAGGCCGAGTTTATTTCGACGGCGTCGCACGAAATGCGTACTCCTGTGGCTACTATTGATGGTTACTTATCTCTATGCCTAAATCCACAAACAGCGACTATTGATGAACGGGCAAAAGGTTATTTAGTGGCAGCGCAGGCGGCCTCTAAGCATCTCGGTAAACTGTTTCAAGATTTACTTGATGTAACAAAATTGGACGATAATCGAATCTGCCCCAATATGCAACCGATTGAGATGACGGATTGGATGAGCGAGACGGTTGCTGATTATGAATCACGGGCAAAGGATTTAAAAATTAAACTTACTTTTGGATCGGAATCTTCTGCTTTTGGCGAGAATCACTTAAAGCAGGTTGTGTATGGTTTTGTGGATACCAATTTTTTGCGTGAAATAATAGATAATTTAATAGACAATGCGCTTAAATATACGCCTGAAGGTGGCTCGGTTTATGTAAATGTGCGTGGTGATGGAGATAGAGTACTGATTAATGTTACGGACACTGGCATCGGTATCTCGCCCGAAGATTTAGGCCATATTTTTCAAAAGTTTTACCGTGCGGATAATTCTGACACCCGCACCATTGGTGGCAATGGACTAGGTCTCTATTTGGTTAAACAACGTGCCGAAGCGATGGGCGGTAAGGTCTGGGCGGAGTCGGCTTTTGGCGAGGGCTCAACATTTTATGTGTCATTGCCGCGACTTTCTAATGATGAATACGAGAAGCGCATGATTGTGGTTAGGAATGCAAAATTGCAACCGCAGCCCATCTCTTCTTTGCCAGTGAATCCTTTAGGTAATGCACTTGAATCGATTTCCTCTGCTACTTCATCGCCTATTGTGCCACCAGCTACACCATCGGCTGGGCCTACGGTTGTGCCGCCGGCTACGACTCCGGTTGCACCACCGGCCGCGACGCCGGCTGGAACTCCGGTTGCACCACCGGTCGCGATGCCGGTTAGATCTCCAGTTGCGCCACCGACCGCGACGCCTGTCACCTCGTCGGCTGTTCCACCCACTGCGCCACCCACTATGCCGACCGCGCCTAATCAATCAGTTCAAAACCAAATTAATAACAACCTAAACGGAGGAGAAAAATGACTAAAATAATGGTAGTAGAAGACGATGCGTCTTTACGGGAGATTTACAGTATTCGTATTACGGCTGAGGGCTATGAAGTGGTTTCTGCTGGTGATGGAGAAGAGGCATTGGCCGTAGCTGTACGTGAAAAACCTGATTTGATTCTGTCTGATATTATGATGCCTAAAATTTCGGGTTTTGACATGCTAGATATTTTGCGTTCGACTCCAGAAATAGCGCATATTAAGGTCGTAATGATGACTGCACTTTCTGCGGATGATCAACGTCAACGTGGCGAGAGGCTAGGTGCGGATAGATACCTAGTAAAATCGCAGGTCGGAATTGAGGATGTGATTAACACAATACATGAGGTACTTGGTGATAAACCGGTTGCGGCGACTCCTTCTAGCAGCGAGGCCGTAAATCCGACTGGAAATTCAGCTGCCCCATCCGCTTTTGACGATACCGTTGCAACGCAGGCCTCTTTTGAGGCGGCAGCGCCAGAAACCGCACCTGCCCCTGAGATTGCTAACCCCGGTGTTCTATCAGGTATGGACTCTAATTTAGTTCAACCTCAGCCAGAGATTAATAATGGACAAGCAACCGGTTCGGCTTAATAAGTTTTTAGCGGAAAGATTAGGTATTTCACGCCGCGAGGCTGATGGGTTAATTTCTGATAGAAAAATAACGATCAATGGAACAATCGCAAAATTAGGTGATAGAGTGAAACTTTTAGATGATATTGACAACTCCGATAAAGTGTGTTATAATGGTAAGGTAGTGCCTCGTCAGGCTAATTATACTTATATTGCTTTTCATAAACCTGTTGGATATGTTTGTTCGCGACATGCGCAGGGGTCTACCCCAACTTTGTACCAACTTTTACCAAAAGAATATTTTAAACTTAAGACGGTTGGGCGTCTTGATAAAGACTCTTCTGGCATCATTTTGTTAACCAACGATGGTGACTTTGCTTTTTTAATGACTCATCCTAAATTTCGGAAAAATAAAGTTTACGAAGTTCAATTAGACAAAATACTAGAGCCGCTCCATCAACAGATGATTTCTGACTATGGCGTGATGTTAGATGATGGACCTAGTCAATTTAAAGTGATGCGGAGCAGTTCTGCTTTGTCGAAATCAAAAGCCTCTAACCGTGAACTATATACTGTTATTTTATCTGAAGGAAGGAACCGCCAGATAAGGCGTACTTTTGCTGCGCTTGGGTATAAAGTGACGGGGCTGCATCGTATTCAATTTGGTAAGTATGAACTAGGGAGCTTAAAGCCTGGAAAATATGTTATAATAAAGCCATGAGCACGATCTTAGCTTTAGACATCGGTACTGAATTTGTAAAAGCGGTTTTGGCTAAGCCTACAAAAAAAGGTAACCTAGAAATTCTTGGAGTGGGCAAGGCAAAACAGGTTGAAGGAAATATGCATGCTGGGGCCGTGGCCGATATTCCTGCCGTGGTCAATGTTTGCGAAGAGGCTTTAATGAAGGTTGAGGAACAGGCGGGTGAGCGAGCCGAATTAACTGTAGTTGGGATTGCGGGGGAGTTGATTCAGGGTAATACTACTACTGTAAATTATTCTCGCAAAAACCCTAATAAGCCGATTACAGATTCCGAAATGAATGAGATTATTAAAAAGGTCCAGCAAAAGTCTGGCGAAGTCGCAAAAAAGACGGTTGCACTAGAAACCGGGAATGAGAATGTAGAGGTTCGTCTAATTAATTCTGCAATTGTTTCGTTAACCATAGATGGCTATAAGATTTCTAATCCAATTGGCTTTAAGGGTTCTGATATTGTAATACAGTTTTATACTGCGTTTGCTCCTTTAATTCATGTGGCGGCAATTGAGAAGGTGTGCGCCGAACTTAATCTTGACTTGCTTACTGTTGCGGTTGAACCTTTTGCCGTATGTAGGGCTTGCCTTGGTGATGATTTGGAGTCAAGCTTTTCTGGGATAGTAATGGACATAGGTGGTGGAACAACCGATGTTGCCGTCATAGATGATGGTGGTGTGGAAGGCACCAAGATGTTTGGCATTGGCGGGCGAAGCTTTACTCACCAAATTGCCGAGGCTATGGGTGTAGATTTTGATACGGCCGAGAATTATAAGCTAGATTACGATACTAGTAAACTAGATGACCGGGTTAAATCTAAAGTAGAAACTGCGATTTCTCGCAATCTTAGCGTTTGGCTCACTGGGGTTGAAGTTGCGCTTGAAGAATTCAACAATGTAGGGAGCTTGCCGCGAAATATTATGCTTTGTGGTGGTGGCGCTAGTCTTTCTTTGCTTCAGGAAGAGCTTGCGATTTCGGACTGGTATACGAATTTGCCTTTTTCTCGTAGACCGGTTATTCACTTGATTGACGTGAATGAATTACCGGATCTTGATATTGAGCGTTTAAATGTTGAGGCAACTAGTGAGCTGGATCATTCTTTTGCTACGGCTCTCGGGCTTTTGAGGGTGGGTGTTGATACGCTCGCTGGTGCACCCGAAGAAAATAAACTTAAAGCTAAAATCGCTAAGCTGTTACAAAAATAGTTTATTCTATCACTGCCTTGATTCTTCGGACTCCAGCCGAGGAAGACTCTTCTTTTTTGATTCTAAAGTGACCAATTGTACCGGTATGTTCTACGTGTGGGCCACCGCAAACTTCGCGCGAGATTGGGTTATTAAAATCGCCAATCGTGTAAACTTTTAATTTTTCTGGATATTTATCCCAGAATTGCCCATGTGCCTTGAGAACGTTTTTTGCGTAATCTTTGTCATATTCGTCAAATACCACCGGCAAATCAGCCTCAATCCATTCGTTTACTTGATTTTCTAAGGCCTGTTTTTCTTCTTCGGATAATTTATGATTGCAGTTAAAATCAAATCTTACACGATCTGCTGTAATATTGGAGCCTTTTTGGCAAACGTCTGGCGAGACGATTTTTTGCAATGCCGCAAGAAGTAAATGGGTAGCTGTATGATATTTAATAGTTTGTTCACCGTGATCTTCTAGGCCGCCTTTAAACATACCTTTTGACGCGGTTTGGCTGCGTTCGCGTTGCTCTTTTAGGGCCTCTTCAAATTCCTTGCGGTAGTTTTTGGTTAGCTCAATTCCCTCTCGATAGCATTCTTCGACCGATAACTCCATCGGGAATCCGTAGGTGTCTTGCAATTTAAAGATGTCTCTACCGTCAAGAATCTTGTGGTTTTTGGCCATTTTATTAAGTTCTTTGATGCCTTTTTTAAGAGTTTTTCTAAAGGCGCTTTCTTCTTTTAACATTGTTTCTAGGGCGGTCTCGCGATGAGTTAAGATGGAGTCTGGCAAAGTCGTATAGTTTTTAGCCACGATGGGTACAATTTCGGCTAAGAAATTATCAGAAATTCCAAGATCTAGAGCTCTCAAAATGGCTCGGCGAAGTAGTCTTCTCATGGCGTAGCCCTGTGTCTTATTGGACGGTACTAGGCCTTGAGCAGCTAAAAGATATGCGCCTCGAATATGGTCTGCGATTACACGCATTTCGTCGGTGTTATTGTCGTAGGATTTCCCTGATATTTCTTCAAGTTTCTCAATAATTGGTTTTATTAAAGAGATTTTAAAGACATCAAAGGAGCCGATGGCGGCTGCGGCGATACGCTCTAGGCCTGCGCCAAAATCAACATTTTTCTTTTCGAGTTCAGAAAAACTACCATCTTGATTGCGGCGGTATTGCATAAAAACCTGGTTGCCGATTTCCATGAAACGAGCACCGTCTGATGCTGGGTGAGCTAATCCATATTTAGCTTCATCCTGCAATTCTTCGCCAAAGTCGTAGAATACTTCGGAATCTGGACCGCAGGGGTCGCCGATTGGCGTGGACTCACAGCCTCCACCACGGCTCCACCAGTTTTCGTGGTCATCGTAGAAGAAGATTCGTTCTCCTGGTTTAATGCCGCGTTTATCGCCGCTTTCGGCTGTACCGATTTCTGCGATTTTAGCTTCTATACCAGCTTCTTCAAAAACTTTTTGCCAGATGCTTGCCGCTTCAGTATCTTTTGGAATACCATATTCTTTGTTGCCGATAAAACAAGTGACATATATTTTAGTAGGGTCAAGCCCCACTTCTTTAGTTAGAAATTCAAAAAAGTTACGAATTTGTTCTTCTTTGAAATAATCACCTAGAGACCAGTTGCCGAGCATTTCGAACACCGTGGTGTGGCGTGGGTCGCCGACGTCTTCAATATCCTGTAATCGCATAGAGGGTTGGGAGTCGCACAGTCTTTTGCCGAGCGGATGCTCTTTTCCTAGTAAATAAGGTAGGAGTGGTTGCATGCCCGACCCGGTAAATAAAGTGGTTGGATCACCTTCTAGTACTAACGGGGCTGGTTGAATTATTTTGTGGCCTTTTAAAACTTCAAAATCTAGGAATTTTTTTCTAATTGTATTTGCATCCATGCGCTAAATTATACTATTTCTTGCATTTTTTCGCAATTAGTGCTACTATTAGCATAAGAATAATAAAAGGAATTATTATGGCACAAGCAAAAAAGAAACAAGCCACAAGAACAAAAAAATCTACTTCGAGGCCACAGCAGGCTCATCGCAAAGCATGCATGAAGACCACTAAAAAGCAGTGCGTCACTCAGGCTGAAAAGATGCATATCTATGCCATTTCAGCAATGGCTATCGTAGCTGGCGCTCTTTTATGCGCTAACGCGGTTATGATGATTGTGTAGAATCTTAAATAAAAAAAAATACTCCTAGGAGCATTTTAATAAGGACAATTCTTATTAAAAATGCTCCTAAGGCTTTTTTTATGCTGTTTTTATTTTATCTTTTAACATATTTTGAAATTCTTTTTCAAAATCATATTCATTTGCTGAAACTGATATAATTCCAACTTCTGAGTAATATATATCTATTTGTTGATATTTCTTTCCATCAACTTTTGTTTGTTGGTGGACTAATATTTTATCAATTAATTCATTTATTATTTCTGGTAATTGAAGGTAAAAAATTTAAAAAGAAGAAATAATTTGTTAAATGTATTAGTGTAGAGCTTTGTAATATTTCGTGCAAGTTTAATGAAGAAAAATAGTAATTTTAGGAGGTAGAATATGTATAAGAAAATATCAAATAATGAAAAAATTACAAGAAAAATTAGTGAAGTGCATTCAGCAGATATACTTTATTAGTGCAGATGTTAGCTTTATAATAGATAATCAAAAAGTCCATTGTGACAGTGGAGATGTATTGTATTTGGATAAAAATACAATCTATTCTGCTGAAGGAGATTTTGAAGCTGTTACTATTAATGTACCTGCATTTGGAGTAAAAAAATAGTATTAATATTAATTACAGTTTAATTGTAATTTTATAATATAATTTTACAAGAAGAAAAGGAGATAATAAAGATGCATAATTTAAAAATATATAGAGAAAACCCATCAATATTTCAGAGGTACATTGCACTAACAAATCAAAAACCAATATTAATTAACAAGGTATGTAAAAAAATTTTAGAAAATAACACTTCAAAAAAATTAATGTTACTTGATATTGGATGTGCGGATGGTGTTGTTACGACTCAAATTATAGAAAAATTAGGTGAATCATACCAACTTGAAGTTACTGGTATAGAAACATCTACTGAACTAATAAAATGCTTTAAATCAAGAACAAATCATGACATTAATTTTATAAATAGGAATGTAGAATCTTTGGATAAATTACCAAAATCAGATTTTATTTTAATAGCTCATGTAGTATGTTATATTGAAAATTTAGAAAGTTTTTTAGATAAAGTCATAAAATCACTAAATACTAAAGGAATAGCTTTGATAGTGGTAAGTAACGATTATAGTGATGATAAAAAAGTAACAGATAGTTTAAAAAAATACAATAATAAAGACACACTATCAACGAATATAAAAAAAATATTATCTAAGAAAAATGTAAAATATGAAGTGGAAATAGTCAATTCAGATATAGATATCTCTGGAATAGAAAACATGAATGAAAATGGTAAAACAATAATTGAATTTTTTAAACATGAACAATTTGTAAATATTTCATCAGATGAAATTAATGATATAAGAAATAAAATATTAAACATTGCAAATGGAAACAAAAAATTAACAAAACGAGAAGATTATATATGGATTTTTAAAGATTAATATAACGAATGAAAAACAATTTTATAGTAAATAATAAAAGACTACAATATGTTTTCTTAAAGTTCCGTCCATAAGCATTATAATATAATCAGATTTCTTATGTTTTTTTAAATAGGATAGTCTTAAATGACCATACTTTCCAATATGATAATTTTTTTCGTATTCATCCTCAGCTAAATATAAGTCAGGAATATAATAATCTCCTTCTTTATGATAAGTTATATCTCTCATAACTAAAAACCTCCTAAAATTTATTTTCGCTACAAAATGAATTAAAATTTTATACCATATCAAGCTATTAAAGTACCAATAAAATAAGGAAGAACCAAATAAGAACAATTTTGTCCTTATTTAAGTTCTCTCTTCGGGAGTATTTTTTTAGCAAATAATGCCACCGCCCAGGCATTCTTCGTCTTCGTACAAAACGGCAGATTGGCCTGGTGCTGGTCTCTTTATTTCTTCTTTGAACGTTAGGAATTTGCCGTTTATTGTGGCTGGCACAAGAGGTGCTAAGTGACGAAGGCGAACCATAACCGGATAGTTTTTGGCTGGATTTAGAATTAATTTGGACGAGCGAAGGAGAATATCCTTTAACTCTAAAGTTTTGGTCCAGATTGCTTCGTGATTTAAGTTTTTTGACACATAAATAATGTTGTTTTTGATATCCTTTTTGACAACATAATAAGGCATGCCGTCATTAATTTTGCCTTTTTCGCCATTAAGATATAATCCATGCCGTTGGCCTATTGTATAAAAAATTACGCCTTCATGGTATCCCAAAATGTTATTACTTTCGATTTCGCGAATTTCGCCGGGGTTAATGTCGATGTATTCTTTGAGGAAATCTTTTATACCGACTTCTCCAATAAAGCAAACGCCCATCGATTCTTTTTTATATGCGTTGTGTAAGCCATTTTCTTCTGCTAATTTTTTGACTTCTGGTTTTGTCATCTCGCCAATTGGGAAAATTGTATGAGCTAAGGATTCTTCTGAAATGCGATAGAGGAAATACGTTTGATCTTTTTTCTCGTCGATTCCTCTTAGGAGGGCAGGATGATTTGAGATGGTTTTAATTCTGGCATAATGCCCAGTAGCGATATAGTCTGCTCCGGCCGACATGGCTTTCTCGTAAAATAGTTTGAATTTAATTTCTTGGTTACACATGATGTCTGGGTTAGGAGTGTTGCCGGCCTTAAATTCATTTAGCATGTAATCTACAACCCGTTTTTTATATTCTTTTTCAAAATCCCAAACTTCAAAATCTATGCCGAGCTTAACCGCAACTCTTTTGGCATCTGCAAGGTCTTCTGCCCAAGGACATTTCATGCCTGGTAAATCCTCGGACCAGTTTTTCATATAGATACCTACGACCTTATAACCTTGGTTTTTTAGGAGCATAGCAGACACACTTGAATCTACGCCGCCGCTCATGCCGACAAATACGGTTTTAGGATTCTTACTAGGGTGGGTTTTAGCCGGCATTTTTAATTCTCTCCCGCTCTTTTTCTACTACTTCGTTAATAATCTTGGCTGCTTTTTTAATCTGGGATTCATCATTGGTTTCACCAAGGGTTATTCTGAGCGATCCAGCAATTTGAGTATCAGATAAGCCGATAGCTTTTAGTACGTGTGAACGTACCCCCTTAGAAGCAGCGCAGGCGGCCCCAGTAGAGACATAAACGTCTTTTTCTTCAAGAAGAAAGATTAATCTTTCCGCATCTATTCTATTATAGCATATAACTATAAAGTTGTCAAGTGTATGCTTTTTGTTGATGAGCTCATAATCGTGTAGCTCTTTTAATAATACCTTTTTCCAGGTGGCGTATTTTTTGCGGTTTGATGCTAGGTGTTTTTTTGCTTCTTCTAGAGCTTCGGCGAATCCTATTACTCCTGGAACGTTTTCCGTCCCACTCCTTAAGCCATTTTCTTGACCTCCACCTAGGATTATGGGATTTAGTTTGGCATCATGCGAAACGTATAGAGCGCCTACTCCTTTTGGTCCATACACTTTTGCCGAATTCATGGTAAGAAGGTCTATGCCGAGACGGGCCACATTGATGTCTATTAGATTAAGCGCTTGTGATGCGTCTGAATGGAGCAATAATTTGGTTTTTATCCCTTTCTTTAATCTTTGGATTTTAACGTCACGAATAATTGCCGACACTTCGGCTAAGGGCTGAATTGTGCCAATTTCATTATTTACTAGCGCAATTGATATGAGTTCCGTTTCGTCTGTAATTTTGTTTTTTAGATCATTTAGATCGATGATTCCGCTACTATGAACTTTGATTTTTTCACCACCATATTTTTGGGCTATTTGTCGGACCGAATCATGTTCAGTTTCTAGATAAAGAACCTTTTTTGCGCCCTGAGGTTTTTTTATGGCGGTAAATGCTAGATTGTTTGCCTCAGTTGCTCCTGCGGTAATAATTAGATCGGATGATTTGGCTCCTATCGTATGTGCTATGCTGGCTTTGGCGGCTTCGTATTTGGCGTTTACTTTTTTTGCGGGCATATAAGCTGCGGATGGGTTAAAGAAATCATGCAAAAAATAAGGCTCCATTTTTTTGAGGACTTTTTTAGAGATAGGTGTAGCTGCTGCATGATCAAGATAAATCATACTATTATTATAACATAATTTTACTCAGTTTCAAATACGGCAGTAAAATTGAATTCTTTCTCACCATTTTTTAATGTCAAGGTTTTATCATTTTGATTTAATTCGTAATCATATTCATTTTCGAGATTGTAGAGCCATGTAGTTTCAATTTGTAGTTTTTTGTCTTTAATTGCCCAGGAAAAATCGTAATCATTAATGTGATTGTTGGTGGTTAGTGTGCCTTTTCCGATTTCTGTGAATTTCCATATAACACTAGGGGTACAATTGGTTTCTTGATCATCGTCCGAGTTGCAGTTTGCATTATCGTTAAGTACCCATTCTTTAGCAAAGATTAAGAACTCTCCGTCCTGAATAGCAGGTGCGGCATTTAGCTTTAGTATCAAAAAGATTATTCCGGCAGCTAGCGTGAGTAAACCGATAATCATTATGACTATAGCTGCCAACTTCTTTTTGGATTTTTTTTCTGGTTTAAAGGCCTTGGCTAATTCGTTTGGGGGAACATTTTTCTTTGAAACTTCTTTTAATGACTGCTCTTCCATGTTCTTATTTTAACATAAAAACTATATGTTAAATAGAGCCTTAGCGTTTCTGGTGGTCTCTTTTTTAATGGTTTTTAAGTCTTTTTCCAATTTGACGCTTAGCCAGTTTGCGATTTCAAGGATATATGAAGGCTCGTTTGTTTCTTTACGATGAGGCAAAGGAGCTAGGAATGGAGCATCGGTTTCGAGTAAAATTCTGTCTAGTGGCGGAGTGGGTAAAGTTGAATAGGTTGCCAGGCCATTTACACCTACGTAGAAATTAGTCTCATTTAATATTCTTTTTAAAACTTTTTTGTTATCAGTAAAAGAATGAACGACTCCGCGAACTTTTGAAAAATTATTAATTACTGCAAAAAAATCCGGAAATGCTTCACGTATATGGAACGACACCGGGAGATTATAGGTGGCTGCAAGCTGAAGCATTTGTTCAAAGAGTTTAGTCTGAGCTTTTTTATTATATCCATCAAAATGATAGTCTAGTCCGACTTCGCCAATGGCGACCAGTTTGGGATCTTGCGGCAAAGAGAGGTTGGGAGTGAAACTAAAATTTGGATTACTGGTTTCGGACGGATGGATGCCGTAGGTCCAAAAAACCTGGCTGTTTTTAGATGCGAAATTTTTGGCTGCTAGTGAATCTTGATGCGAAGTACCGATGCAAATGATTTTTTTGATGTCGTTTTTTTCTGCACGAGCGAGCATCTCTTTGGCTTGTTCGTCCGTGAAAAAATCTTTGTCATGAAGATGGCAGTGTGTATCAATTAACACGATTTTCTCGCTTTCGCTTGATTGGATCTAATTGTCTCTTGCGAAGTCTCAAGGATTTTGGTGTGACTTCTAGTAGCTCGTCATCGAGTAAGAAGTCCAGACATTGTTCGAGCGAAAGTTGCGTATAAGGAGTGAGCTGGATTGCTCCGTCCGAGGCGTGGGTTCGCATATTGGTTAGTTGTTTTTCGCGGCAAATATTAATATCAATATCCTCTTTCTTATTGGAAAGTCCCACGATCATTCCTTGATAAACTGGAACTTGAGGCGGAATGAAAAGGGTCCCTCTTGCTTGAGCTGCGTCTAGTGCATAGGCAGTGGAGACTCCGTCTTCGAATGCTACTAGAGCGCCATTTCGTTCTGGGCGATAATGGTTTTCTACTGGTCTATAACCACTAGGAATACTAGACATAATTACAGTACCTTTAGTGGCTGTTAGAAGATTATTACGAAGTCCGATTAGTGCTGCTGTCGATATTTCATAAACAAACCTAGTTGATCCAGAGGAAGTAATATCCTGAGTTTTTAATTCGGCCTTTCTGATGCCTAGCTCTTGAGAGACTGCACCCACGAATTCTGGTGCGACTTCGATTGTGAGATCTTCCATTGGCTCACTTTTTTTGCCGTCGATTTCTCGATAAACTACTTCTGGACGCCCCGCTTCTAGCTCGTAGCCTTCACGTCGCATGGTTTCGATTAGTACTGAAAGATGCAATTCTCCGCGACCAGACACTTTGTATCCCAATCCATCCGGTTGGAGTCTTAAAGCGATGTTTGTTTCAAGCTCTTTTTCTAATCTTTCCGCTATTTGTCTTGAGGTAGTAAATTCCCCTTCGCGTCCTTTTAGGGGTGAGGTGTTAGGACCAATGTAAATAGATAGTGTTGGGGCTTCTAGTTCTATGCCCGGTAAGGGTTCTGGGTTGTCGCCAGTTGCGATCGTGTCGCCAATATTGGCTTGACCAACTCCAGTTAGCGCAATAATGTCTCCGGCGATTGCTTCTGTTACTTCTTCTTTCGAGAGTCCCCGATAAGCAAAAATCTGGTCTATTTTACTTGATTTTATGGCGCTGCCTTCATGGAGTATTTTGACGCTCTGGCCTTTTTTTAATTTGCCGCGCGAGATTTTGCCGATACAATATTTGCCAAGATAATTATCGCCAGCAAGGGCCGCAACTAGTAGTTGTGCGGATTCTGCATCACTATCTACGTCTGGGGCTGGAATATCATTTATGATGGATTCAAATATTACATGAAGATCGTCATCCAGATCGGTGGTTTTGCCTGCTTTTCCCTCGCGCGCAATTGCATAGTATACTGGGTAAAATAGCTGAGACTCGTCGGTTGCGAGCTCCAGAAATAGACTTTCGACTTCTGATAAAACCTCGTTAATTCTTGCCGCTGGTTTATCGATTTTATTAATAATAACTACGGGTTTTAAGTTTAATTCTAGGGCTTTTTGGAGCACGAATTTAGTTTGTGGCATTGGTCCCTCTTGAGCATCAACGATTAATAGTACGCCATCTGCCATATTTAGGGTGCGCTCTACTTCTCCGCTAAAATCAGCGTGACCTGGTGTGTCGATAATGTTTATCTTATAGCCGTTATAGTAAACGCAGGTTTGTTTAGCAGTAATTGTGATACCGCGTTCGTGTTCTTGGTCCATGGAGTCCATAATTAGAGTCTGGGACATTTCGGCTTGGTTTTCACGAAAGGTGTGAGATTGCTTTAAAAGTCCATCTACGAGGGTTGTCTTACCGTGATCTACGTGTGCGATAATTGCTACATTTCTAATTAAATCTTTATTCAAAGTCATAAGTGTTATTATAACATTTTTTGTCTTTAACTTCAATAAGTATAGTATAATATTAATCATGTCGCATAGGAAACAGTCCCAAATTTATGAACCAGAAAGATGCTGGGTTGGTGATGTCCAAAAAATTTGCTATGCCACTCACGAAGAGGCTGAACTTGCGGCAAGAGTTGCGGAATATGATCATGGTGTTAGCCATTTATCGGTTTATAAATGCGAATATGGTGACCATTGGCACCTAAGTTCTACCTAGCTTTTCCGGTATTGGGAACCTTTGGTACTATGCTGGATGTGTTGATAGCTTCGTTTGGGGCGGTATTTGTCTTTTTTACTTCTATAGATTTGCTTTCGCCGCGGAAATTGTCAGATAATGGAATTAGAGTGATGATATTATCAACGGAAGTATCTAAATCTGATATTGTGATGCTTTTTTCTGTTGTGATGCCTAGGATACGATCATTTAAGACAACTAGGTTTTTGACACCATTAGAATTGTAATTAATTGAGATTTCGTTTTGTCTATCTTGGTGCGTTGATTCTATGTTTAATGTTGATTTTTCTTCGTGGTTAGTTTCTTCTTCGACTCTTGGCAGGCTATCAAATCGTTCTATAATGTAATCCGTTAATAAGCTTAATTCATCTAGATTAGTGACTACTTTTCCGTCGGTGGCGTTTGCTAATTCCTGATAAAACGCTTCGTTTTTGGGTTCAGTAATAATATAAAAGTTTACGGGATCGATTGATTTACTGAGGCTTATTACATCGCTAGTTTTAATGCCGTCTCGATCTGGTTCTAGAAATCCAGTATCGGTTAATACTACGATGGATTTGGTCGCGCCAAATCGCCATGTTAAGGTTTGCATAGCGTTAAATGAGGCGGATAGTAGAGATTCGAATGGGTCGCCGCCTCCTTTTGCGTTAATGGCGTTTAGTTGTTCTTGAAAAGTTTCTAATGTACAGGTATCAAAATTGCATCTTTCGTTGAGTGGGTATGGGTCATGTAAATCTCGGTAGTCGAATAAGGCTACTCTGCCGCCAGATTCAAGAGTTTCTTTGGCTAGCCTATATGCTTCGTTTTTGTATTTGTCAATTAACGTTTGCATTGAACCTGTCGAATCAATCAGTATTGCCGTGTCGTGGTCGGATGCAACTTTACTTTCTAGTCCAAAATGATTAATTATTTTGGAATATATAACCTTGGCTGCATCTTCATATAAATTGTCTGAAATGTATTTTGTGTGATCATTAATTCCTAGGTGTGAACTACAAAAAATGTCTGTTTTATTGCACCATGTCCCTATTTTGCCAATTAACGTTTCTGGCTCATATGGTTCGTAGGCACCAAGTAAGCCTTTGTACGCGTAACAGTCTGGGACGTACATGCGATAGTCTGATAAATCATTGCCTTTGCATGCCGGTGGATCAAAGCCCTCGCCTTCTGGTAGGTAGATTTTTGGATCGCCGAAAGTGGCGGCATAAATGATTCGATCTGGCTTTAAGTCGGCTAGAGATTTAGATACTACCATGGCTCCTTGAGAATAGCCACCAATAACGTATTTTGTGCTAGGGCAGCTAACGCCATTAACCATGTCTTTTAATTTTTTTACTCCATTATTTACGCTTTCGCCAAATTCGTAAGCATCTCCAGAGCCAAAGAATGCACCAAGAGTTACTTCAAGGTTGTCTATCCCTACTCCAATTGCTGGGTAGTCTAAATCGATAAAGTCATAAGAGATGTCGTCTTCTTTCAGTCTTTTTTCTAGGGCCGATTTAAATTCTAAGTAATTTGGGTCATTGTTTCGCTCTCCTCCAGAACCCCTTGCAAAGATCACCCTTAAATCTGGGCAATCCATTGCTTTTGCCTGTTTCCATGGTGGAACGGCTGCAAGAAACGCAACTATAAATAATAGATATATTATTTTTATTCTTTTATCTTTTTTAGTTGAGGCTGTTTTGTCTCGCATTTTGCTCCTTTCTTAATGTGGCGAAATTATATGCATGAATCAGTACGAAACGCAACTTTTTATATCTACTTATGCTTATAAAAATGGCTAAATAGTATATAATATAGTTGTATTGGAGGATGTATGAATAAAAAACAACGAGATTGGGACGAATACTTTATGGGAATTGCTGAGGCGGTTTCTGCTAAATCTAAAGATCCATCAAGTAAGATGGGTTGCGTTATTGTTGATAAAAATAACCGAGTTGTTTCTACTGGTTATAATGGTTTAGTTCAGGGTTCCGATGAGTCCAAGATGACTCTTTCTGAGCGTCCGATGAAGTATTATTTTGTAATTCATTCCGAAATGAATGCATTGATTTTTGCTCATCAAGATTTGTCTGGCTGCACCATTTATAATCGTGTTGCTACGTGTGAGAATTGTCTTAAGTATTGTCTTCAGGCTGGAATTAAGAGGTTTGTTTATAAAGAGCTTCGCGTTAATTCTCATACGGTTGACCCAAAAAACTCCATGACCAATATAGATACGGACGAAGCTGTAATACGCTTACTTGCGTCTGCTCCGGAAGTCGAAACATTAAATCTTAGTAATGGTAAGACTTATACAGAGGATATTTTGAATTCTTATTCTACGGATTCTGTCGAATATGAGCGTCTTGCTCAATGGATTAAAAAATGAAAAAGAAGAATGATTTTTGGATTTCTCTTGGTGGTGCAATGCTGCTACTTTGTGTAATCATTTTGCTTGTTATATTCTTAGTTCCAAAGGAAGAATCAGCGACCCCGATAACAGATGAACCTACTTCCACTATTGATGATTATGATTTTACTGACGTTTCTGATGACGCAACTGAACCTGTTGACGATTCTTCGTCTAGTGATTCTTCTTCGTCTAGTGATTCAACTGAGAAAACAGAGCCTGAAGAGCCAGGATCCACTCCAAACTCAGTTCTAAGTCAGCCTTACACGCAACCATCTACTACTGCGATTTGTTATCATGAAGAAGGTGGACGTTGTTGGGACGATCTAGAAGATGAGGCTTATTCTGCTGGACTTTATGATGGACAGTTTGGTTACTATGGCGCAACACTGGAATACGCTGAAGATTGCAATGCTCTCTGTCGGGAAATTATAGAGGATGCTTACGACGAGGGATATGCGGATAGTAGATAATTTACCAGATTATTTCTTCCATTCCGTTTGCTTTTAAAAAATTATTGCATTTTGAAAATGGCTTGCTTCCAAAGAATCCATTATGCGCCGATAATGGTGATGGGTGTGCTGATTCTAATACTAAATGCTTTGATGTATTGATTAATTCCTTTTTGTTCCTGGCGTCTCTGCCCCACAACATGAATACTAGATGTGGTCTATTGTCGTTTAGGTATTTGATTGTTTCGGTCGTAAAGATTTCCCATCCTTTTTTACTATGTGATTTTGGACGATGAGCTTCGACTGTTAAAACTGTGTTTAGCAGTAATACGCCTTGTTTTTGCCAATTAACTAAACTTCCGTGTGGATTTGTATGTTTGCCGATGTCTGCGTCAATTTCTTTATAAATATTAACGAGGCTGGGGGGTATTGGTTCTGAGTTTGGTACGGAAAAAGCCAGTCCTTCTGCCGCACCCGGTGTGTGATATGGATCTTGGCCTAGTATGACCACTTTTACGTCGTTTAAATCGGTTGCGAAGGCTCGGAATACGAGTTCCTTGCGTGGAAAGATAGTTTTATCCTCGTACTCACTATGCAAGAAACTCGCTAATTCTTTAAAATATGGCTTTTTAAACTCGTTTTTTAGAAATGGCCTCCAGCTTTCATGCATGCTATAATTATAACATGTATATAGTTATTGAGGGTCAAGACGGTACAGGTAAAGATACGCAAGCAAAAATGCTAAAAGAGTACTTTGAGTCTCAAGGCAAAAAGGTCGTGACCTATTCTGAAT
>JAEEUB010000001.1 GCA_016286785.1 Candidatus Saccharimonadota bacterium | reverse complement strand
GAAGTATTCCAGGAGGAGGCATCACCTATAGACCAGGTGGTGGCGGAGTAACCGGCGTAGGAGAACATGTTACTCATATCTGTTACACTAGAAGTATTCCAGGAGGAGAGATCACCTATAGACCAGGTGGTAGCGGAGTAACCGGCATTGGAGAACATGTCAACCATATACGTCACACTAGAAGTATTCCAGGAGGAGAGGTCGCCTATAGACCAGGTGGTGGCGGAGTAGCCAGCAGCGAAGAACATACTACCCATACTTGTTACACTAGAAGTATTCCAGGAGGAGAGGTCGCCTATAGACCAGGTAGTGGCGGAGTAGCCAGCACGGTAGAACATATCGGACATTCTCGTTACACTAGAAGTATTCCAGGAGGAGAGATCACCTATAGACCAGGTAGTGGCAGAGCAACCGGCATTGGAGAACATGTCAACCATATACGTCACACTAGAAGTATTCCAGGAGGAGAGATCCAAAGTGAAGGTGGTGGCGGAATAGCCAGCAAATTCAAACATACTACCCATACTTGTTACACTAGAAGTATTCCAGGAGGAGAGGTCGCCTATGGACCAGGTGGTGGCAGAGTAACCGGCGTAGGAGAACATATAGGACATAGTCGTCACGTTAGCAGTATTCCAGGAAGAGAGATTGCCAATGGACCAGGTGGTGGCGGATTGGCCAGCAGCGAAGAACATACTACCCATATTTGTTACACTAGAAGTATTCCAGGAGGAGAGGTCCAAAGTGAAAGTGGTGGCGGAGTAGCCAGCATTGGAGAACATTTGATACATATTCGTCACACTAGAAGTATTCCAGGAAGAAAGGTCGCCTATGGACCAGGCGGTAGTGAGGTAGCCAGCATAGGAGAACATATAGCCCATGTCCGTTACGCTAGAAGTATTCCAGGAAGAAAGGTCGCCTATGGACCAGGTGGTGGCAGAGCGGCCCGCATTGGAGAACATGTAAATCATATTCGTCACACTAGTAGTATTCCAGGAAGAAAGGTCGCCTATGGACCAGGTGGTGGCGGAGTAGCCAGCGCGGTAGAACATATAGGACATACTCGTCACACTAGCAGTATTCCAGGAAGAGAGGTCGCCTATAGACCAGGTGGTGGCGGAGTAGCCAGCAGAGGAGAACATGTTACTCATACTCGTCACACTAGCAGTATTCCAGGAAGAGAGGTCGCCTATAGACCAGGTGGTGGCGGAGTAGCCAGCAGATTCGAACATATATAACATACTCGTCACACTAGCAGTATTCCAGGAGGAGAGGTCCAAAGTGAAAGTAGTGGCGGAGTAACCGGCAGATTCGAACATTTCGGACATATTCGTCACTTTGGTTGTGTCCCAAGTAGAAACAGTAGACAGATTAGACAAAGCACGCATATTACGAAAGAAGCCGCCAGAATATTTATTCATAAGAATTGTAGTAGATTCAGAATAATAGTAGATAGTAGTATCCTCTGAGTCATACCAAGCATAAATCGGAAATGGTGAAGTGCTATCTGAGATGGTGTTTTCATTAGAAGGAGTGAAGCCGCTAGGTAAAGCATTGGAGCGAACAATTGCGGTAATAGTATTATCCTGGGTGGAATAAGTAGCTGAACTATTCCCGGCTAGTCGTTTAAGTTTTTGGTTTACAGTAGAGCCAGTGTCTAGATAAGCACCATCTTTCCAAACAGCGTAGAGAGTAATGGTATTACCGGTAGAGGTGAGATTAGTAACCTTTTGTTCGTCGCCATAAGCTATTCCAGTACCATCAGCAGCTGTATTCCAACCATAGAACAAATAACCAGAAAGCGCAAAGGTACTAGTCTTTATGGCGGTAGATGTACCTGTGATAATGGTCTGATTAGTCATAGTACCAGTAGCAGAGCCAGGAGTAGCACCTACACTGGATTCGTTAGCGTTAAAGGCGATATAATACAGCTCATCCCATTGAGCATAAAGGGTGATAGTTTCGCCAACTGAAACAACGTCTAGTAAAGACGTACCTGGAGTTACAGTAGTACCAGTACCGTCAGCTCTAGTGTTCCAGTTCCTAAACTGACTGTTAGCTGGAGCGGTAAAAGAGTTTTCACTAACGGTCGTAGAATTAAGCTCTGCATTGTTTTGGCTTGGCATGGTACCAGTACCACCATTAGCATTGTAATCAACAGTAGCAGTACCACTACTAGCCACGCACCTTAACTTATTGCCGTAGTATTTTTGGCCCGTAGCAGTTGAACTATATATACCGTTACTATTAATGTATGTTCGGTAAGCATAGCTAGAGTTATTATTGGTTGAGTTCCAGTAATAACCAGTAGATGTTTGGTTATAGTAGCTATTTGCGCCATTACGATAACCACCATAGATAAAGTTATAAGGCTCAGCATGAGCGATAGCTGCAGTTGTAATTGAGCCCCTAGTTCTTAGATTAGTATATTGAGTATTAATTGGTAAGTCCCAGTTTCTAGGACAAATGGATGTAGCTACATTACCACTAGCCGTAATAGATGTATTAGTAGCAGTAGCAGCAGCCCAGGAATAATAGCTGGTGGTAGGTGAATAATTTATTCCATCAACAGTATATTGTGAGACTGTGTGGTTAATAAGAATTTGTGGAGTCGTATGACTTGTAGTATAGGTAGTTGGAGAAACTGGAAGAGTAAAAGTAGTGTTATTAGCTAGGTCTGTATCATCGCTAGTTAGTGTAATAGTGCCATCACCATTAGCTCCACCACTAGTTCTACCTAGGTTTAGATCTTTAGTCATCCAACATAGGTTGTCTGGGAGTTTAGATACAGTATATTGTTCTGGTTGTTCTGGAGAAGAGCCAGTTGTTACTTTACCACGATAATCTAGTAAAGTAATAGTATGGTAACCGCCTGGATTAGTAGAAGCATTATATGGAGTATGAGCAGGAGAGCTAGTATCTGTACTATAGGCTGTAGAGTTGTAGCAGATTTCTGGTCTCATATCCTGCATTTCATCATGATTAATTGGTTTAGGATCGGATGGGCCAGGAGCAGGAGACGAAGTCATGTCAGAAAGTGTAGCTTGTTTCCACTGAGCATATAGTGTGATAGTACTACCTGCACTTACTAGGTCTTCTACTTCTTCTCTGTCTTTATACCAATCACCAGTACCATCTATAGCTGTGTTCCAACCCCAAAAAGCCCAGAGTTTACCTGCCTCTCCGGTAATAGTGTTGTTCCCTGCGTCTGTGTAAGAAGAACCAGTAGGAGATTTAAATGCATCTGCTGCAGTAAGTTTAGTTGGTTCTCCAGTTTGGATTTTTTGATTTGCTATAGTTCCAGTACCACCATTAGGATTAAAGGCTACTGTATATTCTGAACAAGTTGTATCCATAGTAAGGTAATAAACAACAGTACCATTATTAGCCATTTTGTAGCTACCTATACCCATAGAACGATCTACTTTAACACCATAGTTAATATTAAAGGTATCGTTAATATCGCTTGTAGGGGATGCAGTTTGAGATGCAGTCTTTAGTATAGATTCTGTAGTAGATAATGGTGAGAAGATGGTAGAACCAGATGGATTAGTAGTTAGAGTGTATCCCCACTTATTAGTGTTGTTATTACTATTTAAAGCAGAAGTACCATCTACTGCAGTAAAGGAAGCAGTATTACTAGATTGGGTACCATTATCGTATTTATATAGATCACTACCTTCTGGTGTAGCTATAGTTAGGTTATATCCTGCCCTACAATCCGTTTGGACATTAATAGATTCACTATGAATTGAAGTACCATCCTCAGACATTACTGCATCAAGAGAGATATCGTTACTAGTGGTAAGAGAAGCGGAGTAAGCAGAAACAGAAACAGTATTAAAAGCATTAGAAACTAAAAAGCTAGCTATTATTACGCTAAATCCTGCGAGGATTGATTTTGTTTTGAATTTGTTTTGCACTTTAAACTACACCTGTTTATTAAATAATATGACCTTTGATAATTTATATTGTATTATGGTTGTGGTAAAAATGCAAGGGGATTTTTAAAAATTAATTAATCCACATAAGTATTCTGGAATAGCTAAAATAATAATCATAGCTACAACCAAAAATGGGCCAAAATAAATTTTGGTCTTGCGTCTTTTTAGCACAAATGGCAACATTATAAAACAAGCGATGGTGTTTGATAAAAATAGTTCGATCAGTGCTAGCCAGGGTTCGAATAGTATTATCCCGATTGCTACACCTAAGAGCCAGTCGCCGTCACCAACCCACCTACCTTTTGAAATTAAAAAGAGGACAAGATATAAGCCACCTAAAATTAGTACGGATAAAATTGGCTTAGTAATTAATTCTGGTGTAAAGCCGGCTAGCGAAAGAAGATTAATTTCTTTTAAGGCTAGAACTGCTGCAGAAAGAATAATAGCGATGATTAAGAATAGTAGCGGTAATTCCCCGTAAAGTCCATCGTAAATCGCTAAAAAGCACATTGTGGATACAAAAATGAGCAGTAGAATAAATCTACACCAGTCTAGCGGACCTGCAACCATAGGATTAAAGTTTATGCCAATGCTTAAAAAGGCCAAGGCTGTGCCTAGCTCTGATAGCAGTTCGGCTATGCCAATGCGATGATGGCAATTTCGGCATTTTCCTCTAAGAATCAGCCAGGAGATAATCGGTAAATTGTCGTACCACTTTAGTTTTTGACCACAGCTTAAGCAAACCGAGCGGGATCCTAGGCGCTTACGGCGCGTTGATTTAAGATGCAGACGGCGAACCTGACAACAAAGGAAAGAACCAATACATGCGCCAAGAACAAACAACAGGATTAACATATTGTTATTTTACCATAAATACTTTATAATCTTAGATATGAAAAAGGGTGAGATGCGAGTTGGCTTTACAATGATTGAAGTTTCGCTTGCCATCGCGATTGCTGGATTGATTTTTTTGATGGTGTTTGTGGCCTTGCCGTGGTTTAGAGCCTCGCAAAAGGATACAAACAGGCGTGAGGATTTGATTTTCTTTATTGACGAGGTTAAGACATTTCAGCAAAGGAATCGTGGGGCTTTACCGCGTGTAGGACAAATCGGCACTACTATTGAGTGGGGCGATTTTACGAATGAGGATGCATCGTCGTGGCAAGGCTTTTATCGCGATTTTCTAAAAGAAAACTTTATGGATCCAGATGGCGAAAATTACAAGCTTGACGTCCAGGTTTGCGCTGCGAATGTTGCTGGAGAAAGATGTGGCAATATTAATACTGAGGATCTTTTCTTTCCTAATAGGTACACGATAATTATCCTCACGTCCGCAACTTGTAGTAATGAGAGGCCAGTTAAATCTAGCAATCTTAGAAAACTGGCTGCTTTTTACGCACTGCAGTCTGGTGGGTTTTATTGCATTAACACTTAGCTTAATTTTGATTTAATTTAGATATTGTCGCTTCTTGTTGCGATGAAAAAAATATCCCCAATTGGGGATATTTTTTATTCTTTTGCGATTCTACTGATCGTCGATACAGTAAGTACCTGCACCTTCTAGGCGATAGATAATGGCAAAGTGACGAGCAGTATCGGCTACCGCAACTTCACCTTGGCATTTAGCACCAGTTCGTACGTGAATTACGAAGTCCATATCGGTGCCTTTATAACTATAAGCACCTTGTCCGATGTCCATCCCGTAGTAAACACCTGCTGGATCCTGAAACTCGTTTGTCTTGCTAGTGCCAGCAACGCCGGTGTTCATATAATCCCTAAGAAAGATACAAGCCATAGCATCACTCGAGCCCGTATTGTCTGTCGGGCGAGATCCACATTCACCACCGACGGTCACAGTTTGACCGTTAATTTGAGCAGTATTAGTTGAGGCAAAATTGATGCCACCCATATACGTTTTTGAGTCAAATGGAAGATTTGATCCGCCATTTGTACCTTGGTTGTTGGTTTGGTATTGTACCAAAGAAGTGTCGACACGAGCCAAGTCGTTACGACGGGCGGTGTCACGCTGTGAACGCTGGAGGGCTGGAAGCGCGACGAAGACCATCAAGAAGATGAGGCCCGCGATAGCAAGCACGAGCACGACTTCGATGATGGTGAAGCCTTTTTTAGAGTTTGTATTATTTTTAGCCATAATAAATCCTTTCTAGATTTTATTCTTATGCTTATCATAACTTAATCACAAATAAAAAGCAAGTATTTTTAATGCTTTGCTACAGTAGATGAGCTTAGACTGCTACAGAGTTCACCAGTGAATAAATTGGTAGTAGAGTTCCGCCGATTACTACTCCAATTAAGCCTGCCATTATTACCATAAGGATTGGTTCGATCATGGTAGAGATTGAGTTAATTTGTTCATCTAGCTCGTTTTCGTAGACCTGAGCGGCTTTGCCTAGCATCTCGTCAATTTTGCCAGACTCTTCACCAATTGATGCCATCTGTGGCACAAGCGGTAACATATAATTTTTATCTTTTAGCGACTCAGATAAAGGCTTACCGCCTTTGATGGGCTCTAGGGCTTTTGAGTATTCTTCTTCTACTATTACATTATTAGTTGCATTGACGGCGATTTTTACGGATTCTAGCATAGGCACGCCTGTGGCCAACATCATTTCGGCTGTACGAGCAAAACGGGAAACATAGAGTTTGCGGAATAATCCACCAAAGATTGGTACGTGCAATTTAAAGTTATCTGCGATATGCCGGCCGGTGGGTGTCTTTTTGACGGCATACCAAAGTCCGCCTACTGTTGCCGCAACGATAATCAAAACAAGCCACCAAAAATTGCCAAAGAAATCAGAAATCCCGACTAGTAGCTGGGTTAGTTCGGGTAGTTCTTCACCCATGTCTTCATATAGCCCTTTCACCTGTGGCACCACCATAATCATCATGAATGCAAGAACCGCAATAATAACAACTAAGATAATGGCCGGATAAACTAAAGCACCCCTAATCTTGCTCATCATGGCGGCATCTTTTTCTTCTTGGTCGGCTAGGCGTTTTAACGCCAAATCCAAGGTACCGGATACTTCGCCGGCTTTAATCAATGCTAAATAAACACCATTAAATAAATCTGGGTACTGAGAGAAAGAGTCAAAAAGGGTTTTGCCGGATTCAACGCTAGCCAAGATTTCTTCTACTACATTTTTCATGGCTTTGGATTGCGTTTGTTCGGCGACGGTACGAAGGCTAACAGCAAGTGGCAATCCAGCCCCAATTAGAGTGGAGAGTTGCCTAGTAAACATGATACGGTCTTTAGTTGTAACGCGGTTCATGCCACTAAGTAGGCCGGTTCCCTCCTCGGTTACGGTCTGCGGTATATAACCCTGGTCAATAAGTAGGCGACCGGCTATGCTTTCGGTTTCGGCCTGCACGCTGCCTTTAACAATCTTGCCGGTTTCTTTTTCTTTGGCTTTATAATTATAGCGCTTCATTTTATCCCCTCACTAAGCGATCTAGCTCCGACATGTCAACCGCAAATTCCCTTGCCGACTCATAGGTAATTACGCCGGTTTGCACGAGTTTTGCTAGGGTCCTATCCATGGTCTGCATACCTTGTTCGGCGCCAGTCTGAATAGCCGTATCAATCTGATGGGTTTTGCCGTCACGAATCAAAGTTCTGATTGCGGAATTTGCCACCATGATTTCGGCTGCTACTACTCGCCCACCGCCGATGGCCGGGACTAGACGCTGCGCGCAAACTGCCATTAGCATATTAGATAGCTGAGTACGGACCTGGGGCTGCTGATGGGCCGGGAAAACATCGATCATACGGTCTATACTTTGGGCGGCGGAATTAGTGTGCAAAGTAGCAAATACTAAGTGGCCGGTTTCTGCAATTGTAATAGCCGCCTGGATGGTTTCTAGGTCGCGCATCTCACCAATTAGGACTACGTCTGGATCCTCACGGAGCACCGAGCGAAGAGCCGCCGCAAAACTAAAAGTATCGTAATGGACTTCGCGTTGTGCAATTACGGCACGTTGAGATTTGTGCGTAAATTCGATTGGATCTTCGATGGTAATAATATGGCAAGCTTTTTCGCGGTTAATCTTATCTATTAGGGCTGCCAGAGTAGTAGATTTACCAGAGCCGGTAGGGCCGGTTACAAGTACTAAACCCCTTGGATATTCAGCAAAAGTCTCAACAATTGTGGGCATACCTAGGTCATTAATTCCCTTGATTTGATTCGGAATTAAACGAAAGGCCGCAGCAAGCTTACCTCTTTCATTAAAAGCATTAACGCGAAAACGTGCAATATCGCCAAAAGCAAAAGAATAGTCAAACTCTTTATCTTTGATTAGGATTTTTTGCTGTTCTTCGTCCAGGGTAGCAAAAATTAGTCTCTTTACAGCCTCTTCGTTTAAAACGGGCATGTTAGCGATTGGGGCTAACACTCCGTCTACGCGCAAGATTGGCTGCAAGCCATACTGCAAATGAAGATCCGACGCGTTGCGACGAATACATTCCTCGAGCAATATTTCTATTCTGATGTTTTCTGATGTCTGCCCACTATTTTGCATAATAATATTATACCACAAGCATTATGATAAATCACTAGCTACGCGGTTTACCTCCTCTATTGTTGTGATGCCTGCAAGCGTCTTTAAGATTCCATCTTGGCGCATGGTGACTGTACCTTTGGATTTAGCTACGCGCATAATTTCGCCTGCAGTGGCCTCGGAAATGATTAGTTTTTGAATATCTTCGTCTACTACGATTGACTCGTATAGACCGGTTCGACCAGAATAGCCACCAGGTGTTTCTTTAGAGTTGACGCCGCGAGCTAGCATGTAGTGTTCTTCACTTTTAACTGGGAGACCAGGATAGCCAAGGTCTTCGCTAATATCTGCAACTTCTTCTTTAGTTTTAGGTAAAAGATTGCCCACGATTGAGTTGATGCCTTCGGTTTCTATTTCGGAAGATTTATAGGTTTCACGTTTTTCGGTGATTCGGCGTACTAGGCGCTGGCCGATTACGACATTCAAGGTAGAAGATAACAGAAATGGCTCTATCCCCATATCTAGGAGACGTGGCAAAATGCCTGCAGCTGAGTTGGTGTGCAATGTGGAAAACACGAGGTGCCCGGTGAGTGCTGCCTGCACCGCTAAGGATGCGGTTTCGGAGTCACGAATCTCGCCCACCATTACGACGTCTGGGTCTTGGCGCAAAATTGACCTTAGACCCGATGCAAAGGTTAGTCCAGCATCGACATTAACCTGAATCTGATTAATACCATCCATTTTGTACTCTACCGGATCTTCCAAAGTTACAATATTTATCTGTTCGGATTTAATCTTCTGGATTAGGGCGTAAAGGGTTGTAGATTTACCAGAACCAGTAGGACCAGAGGTTAGAATCATGCCGTTTGGACGACTAATCCCCCCAAGGACATCCCTTAGGGCCCGGCCGGTCATACCCATTTTTTCGATCTCCATTGAGACGCCAGTTTTATCAAGCAAACGGATTACAACCTGTTCGCCCCATGTTACCGGAGAGATAGCGATACGAAGATCAATCTCTTGGTCGTCCACCATTACAGTAAACTGACCATCTTGCGGGATGCGGTGCTCGTCAATCTTAAGGTTAGAAAGGATCTTGATGCGGGAGACCAAAGCTGGAGCTACGGTCTTAGGAAGTTCCATGATTCTTCTTAAGACGCCATCAATGCGACATCTAATAATCAAGGAATTCTCTAGAGGTTCGATATGAATATCTGAAGCTTTGGTTTTGGCTGCATAACTTAAAATGGTAGTTAAAGCTTTAGAAATCGGGGAATCCTGAACGATGGTTTTTACGTCTTTTTGCTCAGTTTCGTTTTCCTCGTTGGTTTCGCGGACCGCTTCATTAACACCGGAAAAATCGCCGTGATATTGTTCCAGGGCTTCACGAATGCCACGTTCGGACGACATCCAAACTCGAATCGGGCGATTAACAAGACTAGAGAGGTAGTCTGTAGATTGGACGTTTGTGACATCTACCATCGCAACATTCAATATACCGTCTTTTTCTCCTAGCGGAACAGCTAATACTCTAGTTGAGGCCTCACTTGGAATTAGTGATAAAATGTCTTGATCTATTGTGATGTTTTTTAGTTCAACATATGGTACGCCCAAGATTGCCGCTGTAGCTCTTGCTACCATGTCGTCATTAATGATTCTTTTTTCGACTAGTTCCTTTAATACAGATTTATCTTCTGTGTAGTTTTGTTGCATGATTGGCGAAACCAAATTAGCATCAGCCAACCCCTCACTTAAGAGGAGGTTTAGGATTCTTTCCTCAGCTTCTTTGGTTAAGAGAGCCATTATGAGTTTCCTTGGTCGTTATCTGTGCCGTCGCCAACATATACTTCTACGGTAGGATTCAGCGCTTTATAATTAAAGACTTCTGGGCTGGGGTCGCTAAGAGTTGAGTCAACTTTGGTAGTTACGCTGTTAATTGTAAAATCCTCGATGGGGCCAATAAATAAGTTGCAGACAAAATAAGCTATCAAAACACCTGCGATTGCTACACCGATAGAACTAACTAAATCTGTTTTCATTTATTTGCCCTCCGCTTTTATGGTTTTCTTGGTTTCGGTGATTGATGAGCCAGATGTATAATACGCAGAAGCTTGCGCTGAGAGTGTTAATTCATCAGAATCTTTCCAGCTAATTGTGGCGCGATTAACATCAAGTTCGCGTATTGAACGCTCAAAATTGCGTAGTACGTTAGTTGCCGTCTTAGTGTTGCCCTCGAGCGAGATATTAATAGAGCTAACGTTTAAATTGTTGCCTATGGTAGAAGTCTTGGAATCCTGATTTGGATGGATACTTTGAGGCTTCCAGTCGGATACGCGATAAAGCATATCAATGCTCGCCATCAGAGCCTCTTCATTTTTAAAGGCGGGTAAGGCGTCTGGGATAACGCGAAGAGCTGAGCAACTCTTGATGCGCTGACTTGCTTCCTTTAAGGCTTCTTGACCTTTATTCTTTGACTCTTCGTAGTTCTTCATTAACTCTTCGTAGGTATATCTTTTTCCGGATGTTGGGTCGTTGCATCCTGCGGAGGTATCTTCTTTTGGCACAGAGTTTAGAGCCTCGTTTGCGGCCATTTTTTCTAGAATGTTGGAACGCAGCGTGTTTGGTATTTCTGATAATTCTATTGTGTCAGGATTGCATTTTTTTAATTCATCGGTTGAATAAACATCTCCACCAGGTTTTTTGCATACGCCCACAGATTTGATGATATCGGAGTATGATTTAATTGATTGCTCCTCTGCCATTATTACATTCGTGTTAAAGGATATTTGTTTAATAAAATGGGATACAAGTGAGACGGCTACTCCAAGAAAGACCGAAGCAACAAGTACAGCCAGAAGCATATATTGCTGAGCTTCACTAATTTTTGCACGTTTGCCGATTGCAATTTCCTTAGCCATTGTTGCCTCCATTTGCAGTGTTAGATTTACAATCTATGTCATCTTCCGCGCAGTCTGCGGCTCTTTCGCCGAACATAGCCTGAACTTGAACGTACGAATCGGTAACATTGCGTTTGCCTGACGGAGGAATTGCGACTAGATGAGAGTTAGAAAACTTGTAGATTTCTTTAGAGAGGCTGAGTATTGCGGAAAAACGAAGCACTAATTCATCGCTAGCATTTCGGCCATTGGAAGATTCTGTGATTTTTATACCATCGTCGCCGTCTGGCACGAGTAAGCAGGTATCGTTAACTGGTGTCCATTTGGGATTAGCGCTAGATTCGCGGTTATCGCCGGTATATTTAATACAGTTACTCTTAAAATGTGGTACATTAGATATTTCGCCACTTAGGGTCATTTTTGGCTGGCCTTCAACTGGGTTTTCTTTATACCATTCACTAAACTGTGGGGTTCGCCAAATCCGAACTACAGTTTGACCGTTAAATTCTTCGGTGCTGTAATCCTTGGATTTTGTTTTATTACAACCCTCAGCATCAATAGTCCAGTAGGCGTAATAGCCTCTTGATTCATCATTAAAGGCATTGCCGTTCTCGTCACTTTCAATCATACAATAGGCTGGGATCACCTCTCCTTCCCTTGTGACATAATTTCCGTAATCATAACGCATGTATTTCATACTCTTTTTAAAGGCATCTAGAACATTGTAGTCGATGAACGGCTCTTTATTTGCGTTAGCCTGAGCTTCAAAAGTAAAAGTTGGCTTTTCGGCATCTAGGTTTACCGATAGCTCTGAGATTGTGATTGTATCGGCTCCAGTTGGTTTTAGAGCGAGTAGAAAATCAAATGTTCGCGAAAAAACTTGTTTATTGCTGGTTAAGGTGGAGATATTGCCAAGCTGGTCTTTGATGGTTAGAAAATCATTAAGATCGCTGTATGAATTGAGTTTAGCGGAAAGTTGGTCAATCGCATCTTTTTTGCCTTCTATTGCAAGTTGTTGGCCGCCAGCTATTAGGCCAAAAATCGCAGTTACACCGATACTGGCTAAGGCAATAACGAGGCAAAGGAAAAATATAAAATTACGGAGTTTTAGGGTTTTAATCATCTCGTCTTTAATATCTGGAACGAGATTTATTTCTTTCGACATTATTCATTACTCCTTTCCGACAAGCCAATTGCTACCGCAAATTCTCCGGCTACACTAGCTAGAGCTTGTTGCTGCGCATCTGTGGTTCTTACAAATTGCCATGGGTTGCCGCGCATGGTTGGGATGTTGAGTCTAGATTCGATAAATTCTGCAAACAAAGGAACCATGCCACCGTAGCCAGACAAAACGATACCGCCAACTTTACCATTAATATATTTGGTTTGGAAGAATCTAATAGATTTGGCGAGTTCTGACGAAAAGTTTTCGAGATGGGCGCTGAGAATCCTAAAGACTTGACCATCTAACTGATTTTGATCTAGGCCAAATTTAAGAATAAACTGGCGCGCTTGATCCTCTCTAACATTTAAGCCGCTCACTACGCCTTTTACTAGAACGCTAAATCCACCCGGGATAGAACGAACTAGCCTTGGCTGGTCTTTGTAAACAACAATGATGTCTGTTGACTGCTCACCAAAGTCCACGATCATATTAGCATCAATAGCTCCTGGTACTGCTAACGCTCTTGCGGCCGCCAATGGCTCTGGTTCCATCGCGATGATATTAAGCCCGGTTTTTTCGATTAGCTCCATGCTGGATTCGGCATAATCTTTAGCAACAGAAGACACTAAAACCTCGGTTTTGGCCGGATCGTTTGGGCTTGGGCCCAAAATGATATAGTGCGCTTTAGCATCGCTCATTGGCATAGGAACGTACTTATCGATCTCGTATTTGAACGACTTTTGAAGTTCTTTCTCTGGCAAGGTTTCTGTTTCGACAATCGAAGTAAAGGTTTTACTCGCAGGAAGTCCAAGAGCAACATTTTTAGTTTTGATACCAGCCTGCTCGACGGCACCCATGATTGCCTCGCCAAATCTTTTTTTGCCAAGTTCTGAGGAGTCTTGTGTAAGTCTTGGGTCGATTGGAACGTATGCAAATTTTTGCAAGGTCCAGCCACGCTGACTGCCGCCAGATAGTTGCACTAAACGCATCGAATTTGTCCCAATATCGAGGGAAAAGAAATCGCCCACACCATGTAATAAGTTCATACATTTTATTATATGCTTATGGTTTTAAAAAGTCAACGAATTGTCCTTAATAAATAGAAGCGTTCTTTATTGCCGGTTTTACCGGTTAGCTCGTTGTCGCGTTTTTTAATAATTTTAAAGTTGTTCTGGCGTAGCCAATATTCAAAATCCTTGATGATTTCGCGACGCATGGTTTCGTTTTTAACTACACCTTTTCTTAGCTGGTTTGGAGCCGCTTCGAATTGGGGTTTCATCATTACCAGAAAATCCGTATTTTTGTCTGCTAGATGAAATTTAGAGTATTTTAAAACTCTTTTAAGTGATATAAAAGAGACATCCGCCACGATGACGTCTGGAGCTTTTTCAATGATTCCCGCTGGGGCAATTTTAACATCAAAAATGTCCGTTTTTTCGTGCAAATCTATTCTTGGATCATAGCGAAGCGGAATCATCATTTGGTTGCTACCTTTTTCGATTGCAATTACTTTTTTAGCTCCCGAATCTAGAGCATATTTTGTAAAACCACCAGTCGACGAGCCAATATCTAAAACTGTTTTGTCTTTAAAATCAAAATTAAAGGCGCATGCGGCGCCTTTAATTTTGTAATATCCCCTATTTCTTTCGTTCACGGTAGTTGTAGGTCTCCGTATCGATTGAGACGATGTCACCTTCTTTAATAAAGGCAGGAACCTTTACTACTACGCCAGTTTCAAGAGTAGCATCTTTCATGACTGATGTAGAAGTGTCGCCCTTAACGGCGTTCTCGGTATAATCAACTTTTAGCCAAATGTTTTTTGGTAAAACAAGATTAATTGGGGTGCCATTGTAGAACTGGATTTCCATTTCGTCACCATCTTTCATGAAGTCTTTTGAGTCACCAACTAAGTCATTACTTAGTTCGTATTGCTCAAAGTTTTCCGGATCCATGAAATAAAACTTTTCATCATCCTTATAAAGATATTGAACTTTTTTAGTAGTGACTTCGGCTGGTTCAATCTTTTCCTGGCCTTTAAAGGTTTTTGGCAAAAGCGCCCCAGAAATAAGATTTTTAACCTTAACATTCACGATTGAACCACCTCTACCCATAACTTTTTGGGAGTATTCAACTACTTTGTATGGTTGACCATCCAAAGTAATTAGAGTATTTTTCTTAAGATCTGTTGGTCCGTACACTGTTACCCTCCTTTAGCTATTAGAAACAAATGGCAAAAGCGCTAGATGACGAGCACGCTTTACAGCGACAGCCAATTGGCGTTGCTGTTTGGCGGAAAGTCCAGTCTTAGCAATTGGCTCTATTCGTCCGTAGATATCAACGTATCTTTGAAGAGTCTTGACATCACGGTAATCGAAATAGAGATTTGGATCACTCTTTATCCTTTTCATTCTTCTTCTCCTTCGTTATTCCTTAATCTTGCTATTAAAATGGCACTTCGCTGAGATCTATTTCGCCTTCTGGGATATCGTCTGGCACGCTGGCGTCAGATGTATCGATTGCTGAATCGTCGCTACTTGCGCCGGCAATGTTATTATCGCGCGAATTACCTATAAAGTTGAAATCTTCAACTACAATTTCTACACGTGAACGTTTTTGTCCAGTAGTTTTATCTTCCCAGCTGCGTTGCTCTAGGCGACCAGAGATTAAAACTCCTGTACCTCTTTTGGCATATTGGTTAATGGTTTCTCCTAATTTATTCCAGGCTGAGCAGTCAAAGAATGAAACCGATTCTTTTTGCTCGCCACTAGAATCGCGATAAACACGGTTTACCGCCACCGAGAATCCACAAACGCTGCTACCACTAGGCGTCGTACGAAGTTCTGGGTCGCGAGTTAAGTTACCCGCAATTACTACTTTCGAAAATCCACGCATTTTACTCTCCTTTTTCTACTATTGTTTTCTCTTCTTCGCCTTCTTGGCGTTCTGCACGACGGGCCGCAAATTTAGCCTTGCGCTCATCAACTCTTACCAAGAGGTATCTTAGTACTTCTTCGGTGATGTTGAAAGCGGACGAAATTTTGGCTGGCGCTTCGGCTGGCAAAGAAACGTCAAAATAGTAGTAGAGGGCAAAATCTTGACCAGAGATGGAATAAGCTAGGCGCTTTTTTCCCTCGTTTTCCTCTTTGGTAATTTTGCCGCCAAACGATTCGACGATACTTTTCACCTTGTCGATGGCAGGATCAGGATTCATCTCGAGATCAGGATGAATCAAGACCGTGAGTTCGTAGTCTTTCATAAAACTCCTTTGGTTAAAGCAGGCACTGCAACTAACACACCTGCTGAGCTAATATTGAGGTGATTATAGCACGGATTAGGTTATAATTCAAGAGCTTAAGCTAATTAATACATTCCGCCGCCCATGTCTGGAGCTGCTGGCTTTTCTTCTGGGATTTCACAGATTAGAGCACCCATGGTAATCGCCGTAGCGGCGATAGATGTGGCATTTTGAACCGCCTCTTTTGTAACTTTAGCTGGATCAATAACGCCAGACTTCTTTAAGTCAACGAGTCCTTTTTCTGGATTCATAACGTTAATACCCATTCCGGGTTTAGCTGATTTAACTTCGGCAAGAAGCGCCTGAGCATTTAGGCCGGCATTTTCTACGATATGAATAAATGGAGTTTCTAGGGCATTTTTAACAATTCTTACCCCAGCATCGGAATCGTCTAGTTTTGATGCAACATTAATTAAAGTTACTCCGCCACCAGTTACAATACCTTCGGCTAGAGCGGCTTTGGTTGCTGCAACTGCGTCATCCACACGGAATTTCTTTTCATCGATTTCGGTCTCGGTAGCGCCACCAACCTTGATTACTGCAACTTTACCAGAAAGTGCAGCGGCTCTTTTTTCAAATTCTTCTCTTTCGTAGTCGCTTTTAGCATTCTTAGCAAAGGAATGGATTAAATCGATTCTGTCTGCAACGGCTTTTTTGTCGCCAGCACCTTTAATGATTGTAGTTTCGTCTTTGGTTGCAATGATCTTAGCTGCTGAACCTAGCACTTCCATGCCGATTTCTTCTAATTTCATGCCTTTTTCTTCGCTGACTACAGTGGCATCGGTTAGAATAGCGATGTCCTCCATAACCTCTTTTCGGCGATCGCCAAATGCTGGAGCTTTTAGAACTAGGGAATTAAAGACGCCCTTAAGCTTGTTTAGGACGAGAAGCGACAAAGCTTCGCCGCTGACTTCTTCAGCAATGATAACTAAGTCTTTTTTACCGCTTTGAGCAACCTGCTCCAAAAGAGGTAAAATATCGCCGGCTGCAGTAATTTTTTTCTCGGTAATTAAGATTAGAGGTTTTTCAAAGATAGCTTCTTGACGATTAGTGTCGGTAATAAAGAATGGCGACGCATAGCCTTTGTCGTAGCTAAAACCTTCGACAATTTCTTGCTCCATTTCTAGGCCTTGACCGGCCTCTACGGTTACTACACCGTCTTTACCAATCTTAGAAATGACTTCTGCGATTAGTTTGCCAATTTCGGCATCACCGGCCGAAATTGTGGCGACTTCTGCAACTTTAGATGAATCACCTTCGATTTTTTCCGAAACTTTGTCAATTTCGGATACGATCTCAGCGCCCGCCTTCTCGATACCTTTACGAAGTTCCATAGGATTAACGCCAGCAGCGATGAGTTTGTTGGCTTCGTTTAGAATATTATAGGTAAGAACTGTAACAGTAGTAGTACCATCACCTGCAACCTTGTTTAGTTTTTGTGCTGCAGTCTTAATGAGTTTTGCACCAACGGCTTCACCTAACGATTCCTCTTTATTTGGAAGTTCCACGGCCTCGGCCACGGTTACACCATCATGGGTAATAACTGGGGCACCGTATTCTTTTTCAATAATGACGTTTTTGCCCTTGGGACCAAATGTTACTTTGACTGCGTCGTATAACTGTTTTGCGCCAGAAAGCACCTTTTCGCGGGCTTCTGATTCATAATAAATTTTCTTTGCCATTTTTTCTCCTTATTACTTTTCCACAAGTTTTCCACAGGTGCTACATTGTAGCTAAAACATCTTCTTCTTTTAAGATAATATAATCGATATCATCGATTTTGATGTTTGTGGTTGAATATTCTTTATATACAATTTTGTCGCCTTTTTTTACCGAAGATACCTCTGGCCCTACGGATTCCACTACGGCATAGGCTGGTTTTTCTTTGGCCTCACCTAGGAGTATCCCAGATTTGGTCTTCTCTAGCGGTTTTTCTACTATCGCTACTACTCTATCTTTCAATGGTTTTAGTGTCATGTTTTACTCCTTTTCTACCCCTATTATAGCACAAAAATTAGCACTGTAAACCCCCGAGTGCTAATTATTTATCAGCCCGCCAGCTTACCCAGCCTGTCGCCGATGGTCAGGGTTAAATAGACGATATCGTTCTCTATTTTCATTAATACGCATTCGGGATAATCATCTTCGTGCCAGTTTTTGATAACACCGCAGACTTCGCAAACGTAGATGTCAAATATTCTATTTTCGTCACTAATTAAGTATTTTGCCATAACAATCCAGTTTTTTAGGGTTTTGACCATACGATAGATAATTAAATAATTATCGCGGCTAGCCACCACTTTGATTATTTTTTTGTTCAACATAATAAAAACTAACATGCGGTAAATAACTTGCCTAAAATTTGTTTTGTTGTGCCCTGCGGGTTCCTGTACGAACTTACGAAAGTTTTCCATAATCATGTGTTCGTAATCATATAAAAGATTATTGATACTTTTGTGATGACGATAAAAAGTCGAGCTGGATATACCAGCTCGCCTTATTACAATTTTAATACTTAGCTTTGCGCCTGAGTCGGCAAAGACATTAAAGATTGCTTCCTCTGTCCCGCGAAATCTTCGGTCGCCAGCGCTACTAAAAATCTGCCCACTCTTCATCCTATATTATTATAATGCCTAGACTCTGGTATTCTAGTATTTTTAGATTCTTCCCTTTTAGCCATTCGTCGACAGCTTTCGCCACACCTGGCAAAGCTTCGTTTTTATAATCGTGCACTAGCAAGGCGGCACCCTTTATCATTTTAGATTCTACGAGCTTTAGGCTATCTTTTATGGATTGATAAAAATCACCATCTAGAAAAGCAAAGCAAATGCTTAGTGGTAAATCATCCGAGGTTAATTCATTAAACCATGCCTTTTTGATAACTGGAACCGGGAGGCCGGCGCGCAAAAATCTTTGCTTTACTTCCCTTTTTGTTACGAATAGTTCACCAGCTTTAAAATCTACCCCAATAGCCGATTCGTCCTGCATGGATTTTTGAGGTAGGCCCTCAAATGAGTCATAAATCCAAAGTTTTTTACCCGTACTCCGAATTGCTTCGGCTAGCATTAGGGATGTGTCGCCCTTATAACAACCCAGCTCAACGATATCACCATCTAGTTCTAGGGTTGTTTTTAAAATGTCGATGATCTTTTTAGTCTCATCTTCAGAAACTTGGTCGTTATGCCACGCCATTTTATGTCTCCCGCTTTTTGGTCGTTTTTTAAATAAATCATTTGGGACGATTATAACACACTGGGGTCGTCGGCATTAGTATAGATAAAGAAAATCCTTTTCCCCTTTACATTTTTAGATAAAAGAGTTATAATAACCGAAAGTTATTAATTTTTAATGTAATAGGAAGAAAATGCCGATTATTAAATCTGCCAAAAAGGCTGCTAGACAAGCGGAGAGACGCACTGCACACAACGTAGAAATCAAAAAGGCAATCAAGGCCGCTTTAAAGACTTTCAAAAAGAATCCTACTGCGGAAAACCTTGCCAAGGCTCAATCTGAGTACGATAAAGCCGTAAAGAAAGATTTACTTAAGAAAAACACCGCCAGCCGTCGCAAAGCCAAGCTTTACGCTATGGCTAAGGCCGAGGACGTGAAGTTGACCAAAACTACAAAAACAAGTGCTAAGACCGCGACAGAAAAGGCTCCTGCAGCAAAAAAGACTGCTACTAAGACAACTACCGCCAAGAAGACAACTGCAGCAAAAAAGACTCAATCAAAAGCCAAGGCTCAAGCTTAGAGCTTTTAAGATTAAGATCTAGGCGAGAAAGCTCCTTAAGAGCTTTCTTTTCTTTTGCCCCGGGTTTTGCTGCGAAGTCTTTGATGGCCTGAGAATTTAAAAGCCCTGCAAAACTGATTGGGTCTTCATTAATTTTGATTTTTTCGAGCATCGCTACCGCTTTTTTACCATCTACTTTGGCGGTTTTATAAATGTCAAAAATTAAACGATAATCTAGGTTTTTTGGTAGAGTATATTCGTGAATTTCGATTTTGTCTTTGAGCTGCTTTACAACAGAAGACCTTTTATCTAGCTTGGTTTCGAACAAAGCAATTTTATGGGGAGTATTAAGATAGTCTATTACCTTTTCGAATATTGGCTTGTTTTCGCTTAAATCGCGGATTAGGATTTTGCGCTCTACGCCAAAAAGTGATGTGCCAAGAAAAAGATTAGCTAGGTCGCTAGACTCAAGGCTTATAGCATCGAAAAGTTCATAATTGTCACCCAAAAATTCCGTGATTGCTTTTTTCGCTCTAATTCGGTCGTCTCCGGTAAAGATTTTGATCATTTGATTTCCCTTTGTTTTTTGTCATTTTGGCTAGCCTGCTTCAAATTAGTAGTGGTACTATCCTCCAATAAAACCTGGCATCTTGGGCAAATATGTGTACCGCGGCCAGCTACGCGTATTTTTTCGATTTTTGCCTTGCCACAAATTGGACAAACTTGACCTGTTTTATTATACACCAAGGCGAATTTATCTAAATAATCACCTCTTGAGCCATCAGCTTTAACATAATCCTTTAAGGTGGAGCCACCGGCAGCAATAGATAAATTCATGACCCTCTCAGCGACGCCAAGAATCATGTTGCTTTTGGCTTTTGTGATTAGTCCAGCTTTGGTTTTTGGATGAATTTTGGCCGCGAAAAGGGTTTCGTCAGCATAGATATTACCAAGACCACAGATAATCGTTTGATCTAAAAGTAACGCTTTAATTGGTGAATTTTTATGTCTTTGGAGTTTTTCGTAGAATTCCTCTTTAGTCATTTGCCAAGGTTCTGGTCCAAGTTTTTTAATAAATGGATCATTTTCTACTTGATCGGTTTTAAAGCTCTTGATAAAACCGAATTTGCGTTGATCATTAAAATAGAGAGTACCATTTTCTAGTTCAACGATTACTCTGGTTTGCCTATTAGGAAGTTGATCTATGAAATTATCGCTAGGATGACCACCGGCGTAGCGTTCCTTACCATCATAGATTAACTGGCCCGTCATTCTAAGATGAACCATGAGCGACCAGCCACTATCTAAATCTATTACTAAAGCTTTACCAAAGCGACGGATACCTTTAATAATCCCCTTTGGCGGAGCATTAATAAAGGATTTTTCGCACAGTACTTTTATCTTGCGGATCTTTTTATTTATAATATAATTCTTTAGCCCACGCCTGATAGTTTCGACTTCTGGTAACTCTGGCATACGTCTATTTTATCATATTAGAGAAGTAAAGTTTTCCACAACAAAACGCTATATTTAGCGTTAAAATATGCTTGACAAACACTATATGTGGGGTTAGAATGAATTTCAGGTAATGCTTATAATATAAAGTGAAATAGAAAATCACAGAAAGGAAACCATGAAGAATATCATCTACCAAAGTCCAGAAGCGATTGAGAATTTTGATATTAAAAGATTTACAAAATCACTTTCTCGCTATGCTAAAGTAACGGAAAAAGACGTGAAAGAGGCTTTGGCGGATTTCGAACAATATGATTGCCTTCATGTTTCATGCTTAGTTGAGGCCGGTATCAAGTTGTTAGAAGAAAAATCGGGTAAGGAAGCGGCCGAGAGTTACTTTAATGATCATAATGAATGGTTTGATGAGGGCAAGTTTGAGCGCCTACGCCGTATTACTGGATATCTAGTTGGTACTCTTGATCGTTGGAATGATGCTAAAAAAGCCGAGGAATCGGCAAGAGTTAAACACTCTGTAAACTCTGCCATTGATGACGCTGCGAGATTAGTTGCACTTGAAACTCAAGCAATGGAGCATAACCTCGCTTACGCAGTATAGTCTATAACTCGCCCCAGTTTTTGCCGATGGTAACCTCAACGGCAAGCTTAATTTTAAGCTCTGGGGCGATGTTTTCCATTATTTCCTTTAGGGTGGCAGCAACAGTAGTTGCTATTTTTTTATCGCACTCTACGATTAACGAGTCATGGACCTGCATGATTAAATCTGCGTTTTGAGGCAGGGCCTTGTTAGCAGCAATCATGGCACGTTTCATAAGGTCAGCTTCGGTCCCCTGAATTGGCATATTTTCAGCAGCACGCTCAGCCGCTTGACGTATTAGGAAGTTTGAGGATTTTACATCTGGAGTAGGACGGCGACGTCCGTAATATGTTTCTACATAGCCTTTTTCTTTGGCTTGTTCCAAAATTGAATCGAGCTTATTTTTGATGGGGGCTCTAAGTTTAAAATAATTATCGATAAACTCTTTTGCTTCTTTAATTGGCATTTTGGCGGCATCCGAAAGCCCCTTGGCACTCATGCCATACAAAATGCCAAAATTAATAACTTTAGCGGCACGGCGCTCTGATTTAGTGACCTGGTCCATCGGGACATTAAACGCCTCTGAGGCAGTCTTAGTATGGATATCTATTCCCTGGTTAAAGTCCGCAATAAGATTAGTGTCATTTGAAAGGATAGCTGCAAGCCTAAGTTCGAATTGAGAATAATCGGCAGATATTAAAACCTTACCCTCGGGAGCGATAAAACCGGTCCTGATTCTCTTTCCCTCTTCGGTGCGAACGGGTATGTTTTGGAGATTAGGATCTTTGGAGCTAAGACGGCCAGTAGCTGTAACGTTTTGAGTAAAAGTAGTATGAATACGACCATTTTCATCGGCGAGGCCTGGCATGGGGATTATATAAGTAGAGAGTAATTTGGCAGTCTCGCGGTATTCAACGATTTTTGGAATGACAGGATGGGTATCGTAGAGTTTTTCAAGCTCTTTAGCGCCAGTCGAGAAGCCTCTGGTCGTTTTTTTGATACCCTTTGTAGGTAGGTTTAATTGACTAAACAAAACTTCCGATAACTGAATAGGTGAGTTTAGATTAAACTCGGTACCCGCGAGCTGCCAGATCTCTTTTTCTAGTTGACTAATTTTAGCGGCATACTCATCGCGTAGACTAGCAAAATAATCCTGATCTATCAACATACCTTTTACTTCCATTTTGTATAGGACTGGAATTAAAGGCAAATCCAAAGTCTCTAATACGTTTAAGAGTTTAGGTGTTTTAGAAATGCTACTCAGCTGGGCCCTATAGGTTCTTTCGAGGTCGGATGAGTTTTTAGCATTTGTTAAATCTACCAAATCTGGTTTTTCGCGCCTGAGGGGATCTAGGAGAAAGTCTGCTTGGCCTAAATCCCAGAACGAATTACCGTCCAATATCTCCTCTGCTATTTTACTGTCTTTATGCATTAGAGTTTTGATGTCCCAACTGATTATTGCTGGGGTTTTGCGGTTTTGTAATACTTCGCTTAGCTTTTCATCTTCTTTGGATGGGCTCATAGTTGATTGAGTTTTAGCAGTTAGCTCTAGAGATAAAGTATCGCTAGGCGGAGTTTTACCAGGTGACGTTGCGTTGATTTTACGAATTAATGAATTAAACTCGAGTTTTTTAAGACCAGAAATAACTTGGTCATGATTAAAGCGAAAGTCTGGCAGCTTTGTGAGACTAACTGGAGCATCGAACATGATTTTTGCAAGATTTTTTGATAAGTACGCCGATTCCTTGCCGGCTTCGAGTTTTTTCCTGATGGAGCCAGTTATTTGTTCAAGATGATTATATATATTATCCAAATCACCATACTCGTTTAAGAGTTTAGCTGCAGTTTTCTCACCAATACCGGGGACTCCAGGAATATTGTCGGAAGAATCACCTTTTAGAGATTTTAGGTCTAGGAATTGGCTTTTTTTGATACCATATTTTGCTTCGAGTTCTGCTACGTTGATTTCTTCGATTTTGGAAAAACCTTTAAGAATCCTCCACATAAAAGTGTTTTCATCTACAATTTGTAGCATATCCAGATCGGAGGATATAATATAAGTTTCGTAATCTCCAGATTCATCAGCTTGAAGGCTAAGGGTACCAATGATGTCATCCGCCTCGTAATTATCAATTTCAACAAAGCTCCAACCAAGACTGAGGACCAATTCTTTTAGTAACGGTATTTGTGCGTAAAAATCTTCGCCTGGCTTAATGCGGCCAGCCTTATATTCTGGATACATGGCCCGACGTTTACTGGTTGAGGTTTTTGAATCCCACGCCACTACAACTTTAGTGGGGTCAAGTCTGTGAACAATTTCCATAGCGATAGCAGCAAAGCCATAGATACCGCCAGTTGGCGTGCCGTCTGCTAGACTCAAAGCACCCATAGCGTAGTACCCTCTATAGAAAACTGATTTTCCGTCAATAATAACTAATCTTTTCATTTTATAATCCTATATATTCACGTCCAATTTTGTGCACGAGTAAGTTTTTTATAACGACGAACACTTTTGGAACTTGGGTACACGAACCGTATTCGCAGAGCTCCATCGTGTCTTCTGGATTTAATTCTAGAGAAGAAGTGTTAACACTACCATAGATCATAAGTGACCGATCAACTACATCTTCTTTAAAGCCTTCGCTTTCTACTATTACTTTGTCGTCATAAACGTAATATGTTGTACGAACGTTTGTATTATAGCTACTAGAAACCGAAAACTTATATCCCTCTGGCACGGTCGCTGAAACCTCGCAATTCATTACACTAATAAATGTATATATTAATATAGCAATACAAATTGCAGCTAACCCCCAAAGCGTATAACGCATAAGATTGCCTTTTTTATAGGCTACGTTTGAGAGTTTAGCTATATCAGTCAAATTCTATCTCCTCCAAAACTTTATCGATGTCTTGATATAGTTCCGATATTGAGCCGTTGTTTAAAATGTAATAATCGGCACCAGCTATTGGGCCACCTTTTTCAAGATTTTCGATTTCGCTACGGTCGCGCTCGCGGACTGCTTGAGCATCAAACGCTCTGTCGGCTCGCTTTGATATACGCTCATATCTGATTTTGCGATCTACCACGATAGCCAAAAAGGTAATACAACCTGGAAACTCATGCTTTAAGGTTTTATATTCGGTCCAAGAGTAAACTCCATCTAGAATTATACGCTTTTGACCAGCAGCAATTAAATCTTTTGCTTCGGCAATTACCTGACGAACGACCCAGTCTTTACCTTCTTTTTCGCGGATTTCTTCGCGGAATTTTTTCTCGGATTCTCCGTCCTCGGTGCGCTCTATACCGCGCTTTTCCATCTCCTTATAAATCATTCCACCAAAATAGATTTTTGGATAGCCTTTTTCGGTGAGATAATCTACTGCTACGGATTTGCCACTTCCGCTCATGCCCACGATGGCTAACATTTTTACATTATCCATAGGGAAATTATAGCACAATTACTTCTAAATACTTTTTTGCTTTCCTTATCTCAATTTTAGTAACATCTTCTGCTGAAATACTTTCGCCTTCGGCTTGCAGGGTGACTTTTGATGGTTTATTAAATTCCAATATATCGTACTGAGTTTCCGTACCTGACACACGATAAAAAACACTTACAATCATCATTTTAAACAACTGCCATAATTTTACTAAGCAAAAGGTGTTGCTTTTAAAGGATTTGGGATTAAGGTAGTTTTTACCGCCTCGCATTATTCTGGCAAGGTATCGCCCGTTTACCGCTATATAATCGGACGTTTCTTGCGGCACTTTTTGGCCATTTAGACGAAATACTGGAAGGAAGGATTTGGTTTTACGATTACTAAAATACCACTTGGCTATTTCTATATAAGAACCTATTTTGCGTCCAAAATTGGTTTTTAGTTTTTGACGAACTTTTGGCTCATCGTAAATTTTGACTGATTCGGCCGTCATTCCAATAGTAACATAGCAGGTGGCATATCTAACAAGCTGGTCATTGATTCTTATTTCTAATGGATATAGAGTTCGCGAATGAACATTAGAGGCAAAAACGGATTCGAAGCGGCTAACACCAAGCGTACGAGATAAATCGTTAAAATTCCCATAAGGTAATACGGCTAACTTGACTTTTTTCCCTGATTTTAAAATTGCGTTTGTTGCGATGGCACTAGTGGCGTCGCCACCAGCAGTTACGACGAGATCATCTGATTTTAGAACCTTAGCAAGTTCATTTATATTAGCGTCCATTGAAGTGTTTTTTACTTCGTATTTGCCTACTAAATATCCTTTTAGGTTGGTGACTTTTTCTAAAACTTCTCGCCTGACTTTGTCATGTCGAGAAGATCTAGGGTTATAAACAATTAGAATGCGCTTCACGTTAGATTCCAGTAAAGCTCGGCGATAACCATCGAAGAATTGCGTAGGCCGCAGCGTATACTGCAAGACCGATTACGATTTCTAAAATACGTTTTTTCGCTTTACGAGTCTTTTCTTCGTTTCCTCCAGCGGTAAGATATTGAATGCCTACAATAGTAATTCCGAGTATACCCAAAAATCCGACACCAACACTTAGAATATTTGCTATCAGCTTTAAAATTACAATAACACTAGACCCATTACCGTCTTCGCAAAGATAGCCATTGTTAATAATGTTTGTCTTAATCTCTACAGTACCATTAGGACAGTTACCTTGACCGCTCGCCGCATAAACAGGGGCAGGAATTAATAAAAAACTAACAAATAGTGCGACGATTGCAGTTAGTATTTTTCTCATATGCCTCCTATCTTAAATACTCGTGTAGTTTTTTGGTTTCTTTGTTTTTGCGTAGTTTAGAAAGAGCCTTTGCTTCGATTTGCCTAATGCGCTCTCTAGTTACATCAAATTCTGCGCCAACTTCTTCGAGTGTATGGGAACGCCCGCCACCAATCCCAAATCTTAGCCTAATAATCTTTTGCTCTCTTTCTGTAAGGGTGGAAATAATTTCGGATAATTGTTCTTTTAAGATTTGATTTGCGGCTGAATCCTCTGGGCTATCACGCTCTTCGTCTTCTACAAAATCACCGAGTACAGAATCTTCGTCATCACCCTCGCGACCCACAGAAGCGTCAAGCGATGCAATGTCTTGTTTGATACGCATTACGTAATCAATCTTTTCTGGCTCAAGACCGAGCTCGGCGGCAATTTCTTCGTTGGTTGGCTCACGGTTTAATTCTGAAGTTAGTTTGCGAGATGTCCTTAAGACTTTATTAATAGTTTCTACCATATGAACTGGGATACGAATGGTGCGCGCTTGATCGGCAATTGCCCTAGTAATGGCTTGGCGAACCCACCAAGTGGCATAGGTTGAGAATTTGAAACCTTTCTCTGGGTCGAATTTTTCTACGGCTCGGAGCAATCCAGTATTCCCTTCCTGAATTAAATCAAGAAAATCTAGACCACGGCCACCGTAGCGTTTAGCAATAGAAACTACTAGTCTCATGTTGCTTTCAACCATTTTGTCTTTGGCTTTTTTATCGCCTTTAACAATTCTTTGGGCTAGGTCTGCCTCTTCTTCTGGGGTGAGCAACGGAATTTTGCCAATTTCTCTTAGATATAAGCGAACCGAATCGTCGGCAAATGCATCAACATTTTCTGGCGTGATGGCCAGTTCTTCGTCGGAGAGTTCTTCTTCCTTTTCAAGATCCCCTGATCCTGGTTCGTCGATATCCAAGGGCAAATCTTTCGCACTCAAAATATCGTCTTTTTTAGCGCTCATTAATAGTAGTATAATCTATTTGTTTTGATTTAGCAAGTAAAATGTTTATCTTGCTAATTCATCAAATTCTTCCATGGTAGTGATGAGAAGGTCACGTGGTTTATTGCCATTGGCGGGACCGATGACGCCGATTTCTTCTAGCCAGACACCAAGGCCAGAAACAAAACCGTGAGACTTGCTAAGGTAGGTCTGCAAGAGCGAAGTAGAAAACTTACCTTTATTTAGGCAGATTTCAACGGCTTTGCGGACGAGTGGATCTTGGGGATCAAATTTACGACCTAGGCCGTCAAGGCCATCGAGACCACTACTACCACCACCTTTTAACGATACCTGTTGAGCAATAACATCATCATTATATTGAGGCGGGCGTTGAGAGCGTAAGAAATCGGTAACCTTTTCGATGTCTTTATCGGGGGTCCAAGCGCCTTGGATACGTTCGGGGCCGTTTTCTGTACCTTCGGTAGAAAGTAACATATCACCTTTGCCCAGTAGTTTTTCGGCGCCAGAAAAATCGAGAATGATGCGAGATTCCATTGAAGTAAGGACACGAAAAGCGATGCGGGATGGAATGTTACCTTTAATAAGGCCAGTGATAACTTTAACAATTGGTTTTTGGGTGGCGAGTACCAGGTGCATACCGGCAGCGCGACCAAGCTGTGCAATACGCACAATGAGAGGCTCTAGTTCCTTACCTGCTTGCATCATGAGGTCGGACATTTCGTCAATAACAATTACGATATATGGCATTTTACCATTTTTGTCATCGCTTTCCTCTTTAGAAGCACTAGTGGATTTTTGTTCCATTTTTTTATTGTAGCTAGAAATTGTCTTAACCCTTTCCTCAGCCATCAAATCATAACGACGATCCATTTCGCTGGCTGCCCATTTCATGGCGGAGAGTGCCTTGGTTGTATCGGTAATAATTGGAGTGAGCAGATGCGGAATATCGTTATAGGCGCGCATTTCGACTTTTTTAGGGTCTACGATGATGAGTCTCATATCGGCTGGCGAGTTGCGATATAGCAAGGACATAATGAGAGTGTTGGTCATTACGGATTTACCAGAACCAGTGGTACCAGCAATGAGGAGATGGCGCATGTCGGATAGGTCAGCAACGATTGGTTTGCCGGAAATGTTTTTGCCCACTGCAAAGGTAAGAGGACCAGTACTTTTGCGCCATTGTTCTGATTCGATTAAGCTTCTAAGTGATACGCCTTCAGCACGGATGTTTGGAACTTCGACACCAATTAATTGAGTCCCTGGGATTGGAGCCTCGATACGAATAGTGGTGGCAGAAAGCTTATAGGCTAGCTCTTTATCGCGTGCAGCAATTTTAGCAAGGTTGACACCACCAGGAGCCTTAAGGGTGTACTGAGTAACACGTGGACCGATGTTGGCACCCTCCATTTCAACGTCAATGCCAAATTCGGCAAAAGTATTCTTAATGATGTAGGCATTTTGTTGCACATTACCAGCATCTGCCGGGGATTGTTCTTTGGAGAGGAAACTGGTGGCTGGCATTTTCCAGTCTGGGTCGGAAACAGAGACAAGAGCTTTTTCTTCGGGTTTTGCGGGTTCGACTTTCGCGGGCGCCTTGACGTTTAGAGGTTTTTTGGGACCAGTATCTATAGCTCCAATCCCGGAATTGACCTTAATCTCGAGTTGACCAAACTTCTTGTTGTTTTTTTCTGCTGATTCGGATGGTTTTTTATCTGTTTTAACTAGGTTTTTGGTTCCTTTAAAGAATGTAACCGGTGAAAGCTGAAGCAGAAAAGCTGTAGTAATAAAAATCAATATGATGTAAATAAATATTACAACGCCTTGGCTTAGAAAATTTAAGGAGATGGAGTTAAGCCAATCACCAACAAAACCACCGTTTTTCCAGATGGCGGCAATTCCTGAGATCCAAAGAATCATAAAAAGACCAGCAAAATAAACTGGTACAGCAAGACGGTTATCGTCGGCACGTAGCTTTTTAACTGCAAGATAAACAAGAAGAATTGGGATGAAATACGAAGCAAAGCCAAGAAGATCGTAAGTAAATGCGTGGATAGTATTTAGAACGTCTCCACCTTGGCCAAACCATGTAACCACGCAGAACAGTGCCACTGCAATCATAAGAATTGCAATGATTTGACGCCAGAATCCGCCAGGAAGTTCATATTCTACTGGTGCTTCTTTTTTTGTTCTTTTTCTAGAGGACTTTCTGGTTGATTTTCGTTTTCTGCTTGCCATATCTATTGTTATAGCACAGTTTTGATTAAAACACAAGTGGAATGAAGAGGTGGCATAAACAATGTCTACGTTTTGACGTATTTGGTCAATTGTGATAGAATTACTCTTATTGGACCGTCGCCAAGCGGTAAGGCACTGGGTTTTGGTCCCAGCATTCGCAGGTTCGAATCCTGCCGGTCCAGCCACGATACCTAAAGGTATCGCACAAAAAAGCAGATTCGTTTGTCACTTCGTTCCAAGCGAATCCTGCCGGTCCAGCCAGGAAAGAAAAATGAGAGCTTGCTCTCGTTTTTTGTTTCCTGCGACCGGTCTTGGATGACAATCCTGCCGGTCCAGCCACAAGGTTTGTGATACAATTTAAATAAAATAATGGAGGATAAAAAATGACGGAAGAAGAAGTTTTAGAGTGGGCGAAAAACAATGAATTCGTGAAGGAAGGTGGAATGTGGGACGCGATTAAAAAGGTGAGAGTATTAGATGATGGAGCGGTTGTTTATGTTATCGCAAATAGTGAAGGCAAAGTAATTGTTTCAGGTTTTCCGACTGTACTTGTAGTGAAGGATAGTGAGATTTTGGTGGTGAGAGGTTTTGGAGCGCTGAAAGTTTTAAATAATGATGACATAAAGAGTATGGACGATGCGAAAGCGTTGAGAGTGAAAGATACGTCTATAGAACTGATGCGTAGGTGATATAGTCCACAACATGTTTTTTTAGTCTAGCTATTTCTTATTTCACGAAAACCAAAAAGCGAGAATTCGGTTCTTGCTTCGCTCGAAGCGAATCCTGCCGGTCCAGCCAGGAAAGAAAAAATGAGAGTTTGCTCTCGTTTTTTTTGTTTCCTGCGACCGGTTTTGGATGACAAACCTGCCGGTCCAGCCAGGAAATTATTTAGATTAGTTCCGAGTTTAAGTAGTAATAATAATCTAGGAGTTCGCTACTATAGTTTTTGATTATCGCCATGCGTGGTTCTGGCGCGTCTTTGCTGGGTAGAATTAGCATGCGACTGATACCAATTTCATTAACAAAACTAGGATTATGGCTAACCATGATGAGGGTACCGTCGTAATCTTGAAAATTGCTGCCGATTATTTTTTGGGTTTCTGGGTCGAAATGGTTAGTTGGTTCGTCGAGGATGATTAGGTTTGCGCGCTGCATTAAAATTTTACAGAGAGCAACGCGCGCTTTTTCTCCTGGTGATAATACCGCAACCTGCCTATATACTTCTTCGTCTTTAAAGAGAAAGTTCGAGAGCATTGAACGTGTTTCGGTCTCGGTATAATCATATGATTTGACGTTTTCTATAATACTTTCTTTTTCGTTTAGGATTTCGAGTTCCTGTGCATAATACGCGATAGTGGTATTCTGGCTAAAAATCACAAAACCTTCATCTGGAGTTAGTTGTCCCACTATGAGTTTTAAAAGTGTAGATTTTCCCGCACCATTCTCACCAACAACCAGAAATTTCTCCCCGCGAGTCAAACTAAACGAAAGCTTATCGTAAAGCTTTTGTCCTCCTGGATAGGCAAAGCTAAGATTTTGGACTTCTAACGGAGTTCTACCCGATTGCTTATTTGGGCTGATATTAAGTTGAACTTTTTGATACTCACGTTCACGCACTTCGAGCCGTTCGTATTTCTTTTCTAGTTGCCGCTCGCGAACCTGACCTTGGCGAATAAACGCAGTATTTGAGCGCTTAGCAGCTTTTGTGCGCATAACGAATTCTTCCATGCGTTTAATCTCTTTTTCTTGCTCACCGATGCGTTTTTCTTGTTCAGCGAGTTCGTTTGCACGTTGCTTTCTGAATGTTGAATAGTTCCCTTTGTATACCTTAGTTTTATGGGTGACTTTATTGATAAAGAGAGTTTTATTAGTGACGATATCTAGAAATTCGGCGTCGTGCGAAATTACAAGTACCATTCCGCGATAGTTTCTGAGGTAATTAGAAACAAATCTCTTAGCTTCAACATCGAGATGATTGGTTGGCTCGTCGAGCAATAAAAGGCCTGCGTTTCCAAAAAGTACTCTAGCGAAGGCAACCTTAGATTTTTGACCACCGGATAAGTCGACTAGTCTTTTATCTACAAGTTCCTGGAGGTTCATTTTTTCAATGATTTTAATTAACTCAACATCCATATTGCCGATATCGCACGCATCTATATCATCTTGAATCTGATTGATTCGATCTAGAATTGCCTTACTTTCCGGATATTTGGCGAGTTTCTCGTATTCAGCGTTTAGCTTCTCCTGCAACTCGTCGACTGGCCGTGCAGAAGAGATATATTCCCAAACCGTGTCATTTTCATGCTCTGGAGTAATTTTGATTTCTTGAGGTAAAAAGCCGATACGAAGCGCTGGGATTGTAATTGTGCCCTCGTCTAGTTTTTCGATACCTAAAATCACTTTAAATAAAGTGCTTTTTCCAGCACCATTTACCCCAACGATGCCAACTTTATCTCGTGCCTCTAGGTGAAAACTGGCATCTTGATAAAGTGGGGTGGCTCCAAAATGTAGATTTAAGTTATCTGCGTTCATTTTTCTAATTATAGCAAAAACGGGGCTATTCTTTACTTAGCCCCGTTTAGCTTGTTTTAGTTTGATTGCTTTGATTCCTTAAGATTATAAAGGCAATAATTGATGATATTAAAATTGATGTTGTTACTCTTTTAAAAAGATTCTTCATTATTTACTCCTTTTTTTGTGTTTTAGTATAATAAGCAAGAATAGTGAAATTATTTTAAGATGGCGAAAGCCCCCGACTCTTTGCGCTTTGTAGCGCTAGAATCGGGGCTGGTTTATCGCCTATCTACGAGGAAGCCTAGGGCAGAAGCCAGACATTCGCGTAGACTGACGATTCATCCGAGAACACAACCACATGATAGCTGGAGCCAGCGGCTCCCACCTGGGTTGTGTCTGGATAGTCCTTCATGACAGCGAAGGCGTCTCGAAAGAGCTTAACGCTAGACGCTGCCGCGTCCGTCGGGATGGCGAATGTGACCTTACGGGTTTCTCGGGTTACCCTTAGACAGAGCTCCATCAAAAGGGCACGCGCGATCGGGTCGGCGATGAGTAGGGCGTGAAGACGACTTTCATCACCACTCACCTCGAACTCGATCTGAAAGTAGAGGAAAGTAAACAATCCGGTGATAACCGGATCATCGACGTTTTGCAGGATGTCGGTCAAATTCAGCTCGGCCATTTCTGGCTCCTTTCTGCGTTTTTTTGCCCGCCGGCAGTCTCTACCGCGGGTTATTCCGCGGTTTAGTCTAGTTGTAGACGCAACCAGGCTAAACCGCAGAATACGCTGAAAAGTGTATAGATAGGCGTTCTTAATTTGCTGATTAATCGTGTATGATTAATCTATGATTATGATAGCATACTTTTGCATTTTTGTCAAGTATTTTTTGAAATATCTCTATGGTATAATCATTGTGATGATAAAAATTATTGCTGGCGGAAAGAAAAGTGAGGCCTGGTGCACGGAGGCGTGTTTAGAATACGAGAAAAGACTGAGGAAGCCATATGATATTTCATGGCAATTTATAGAGGAAGAAAAACTTTTAAAAAATTTAGAAAAGTGGCCATTTACTGCGCGTGAATTTGTAATATGCTGCGATGAGCGTGGGGAAAATATATCATCACCCGAATTTTCTAAGAAACTAGAAAAGGCTTTTTTGGACGGGCGCGAAGTGGTGTTTTTGATTGGTGGAGCATACGGTTTCACCTCAGAAATCCGTGAAAAAGCAGATTTTGTTTGGAGTTTTTCTAAACTAGTGTTTCCGCATATGATTTCTAGGCTGATAGTAGCAGAACAAATATATCGTGCAGCGCAAATTGCGGCGGGCGGTCCATATCATCACGTGTAAAAACTTTAGATTAAAAATGCATTTCATGATATAATTAAGAGATGAAAATATTAGGAATCGAGACAAGTTGTGATGAAACTGCGGCAGCGGTCGTGGAAGATGGCGTGCGAATTCTCTCTAATGTCGTGGTGTCTCAAATTGATATTTTTGCCGAATACGGTGGCGTAATACCAGAGGTAGCCGCAAGATCACACCTTGAAGCTATGATGCCGGTAGTTAAGAAAGCGCTACTTGATGCATCATGCACCTGGAATGATATTGATGCGATTGCTGTGACTCATGCACCTGGATTGCTTGGTTCGCTGCTAATTGGGACATTAACGGCGCGAACCCTTGCGATTTTACATAATAAGCCCCTTTATGCCGTACATCATCTAAAGTCGCATGTATACGCAAATTGGTTAGAGGTTACCAAATCCAAAGCTGAATCATCTTCGGACACACTCAAGGCCGTTCGGCCAAGCTTATGGTCCTCAGATGATTCAGCCTTAGATTCGTCTTCTAATCTGTTTGCTACACCTAATTTTCCCTTATTGGCACTAGTAGTTAGTGGAGGGCATACACAAATTCTTTATATGCCTGGGCATAATAAATTTGAAATTATTGGTACTACGCATGATGATGCAATAGGTGAGTGTTTTGATAAGGTTGCCAAAATACTAGGCTTACCATATCCTGGGGGGCCGAGTATTACCAGGGCGGCTAGGGGTGAGATAGAAGGCGCAACTAGGCCAGGTGACTCGGATAAGTATAAGTTGCCTCATCCAAAAGTTGAGGGTTTAGATTTTTCTTTTTCGGGTTTGAAAACCGCCGTACTGAGAGCTGTTCAGAAAGAGTTAGGGGTACCGATCTCTTACCCCTCGCATAAGCTAAAAGAATTACTGAGTGCTGAACAGGTTTGCGATTTTGCGGCTTCTTTCCAAAAAACAGCGGTAGAAATTTTGGTTGAAAAACTGGAAATGGCAAAGAGAGAATACCCCGAAACTAAATCCGTAGTAATCGCTGGTGGCGTTTCGGCAAACCAGGCTCTACGTGAAGCATTGCCAGAGGCTTATTTCCCTGCTACTTTTCTTTCTGGAGACAACGGAGCGATGGTAGCGGCGGCGTGCTATTTTGAGATTTTGTCTGGAGTAAACCCCGTTAACCCTTATAAACTGAATATTTATCCGAGAATATCGATTCAGGATTAGAGCTTTTCAATAGAAACTAGTTTATATTCATTGTTTTCGCTAACAAAATTAAAATGGTATGCAGATAGGCTTTCTTGGATTTTATTTACGTCTTCGAGTGGAATACCCATCTCGTATACTGTTTTACCTTCTATTTTATTCCACGAATTTGGTTCATTGGTAGAACTGATTACGTTGTTGATGGTGACCGATATAATAGTCGCGACAATGCCATCTTCATTATTGTTTACTTCTACAACTTTATTAAATACGCTTACGGTTGTTGTGCCACCAAGGCCATCTTTAAAATAAATATCAAAGCTATCACTCTCTGGGAGATATTCCATTTTAATTAAAAAAGAATTCTCAAAAGCATGACTTTCTTTAGCGATATCATTGAAAGAACCGAAGTAACTATGGAATAAATCATTAAGATCGTCGTAACTAATGTTTTGAATGTAAGACAAAGGATTATTCATATGTCTACTACGTATTTCTTCGTTGTATAAATCTTCTGGAGCATGACCGATAATAAATTGTATTTTTTTATCCATATCAAAGTTATTGATGCCACAGACCAAATTTCGTGCGCCTATACAAAAATAACTATCTCTTTCTTTAAAATAATATTTTTCTTCAAGGAGTTTTGTTATTTCTGTTGTAGCTGGTGCAGGCGTAGATTCTTTAGTGTTGGGTTCTGTAGTTGTTTCGCTAGTGGTTGCCCCGGTTGAAGTCGAGGTTAAGGTAGCGGGATTAACAAAATATAGAGTCGCGAAAGTAATCGTAGTAGCGATACCGAGAATCGCCAAAATGCCTAAACACCAGAGCAAAGCCTTATTATTCTTAGGTTCAGTATTTTTAGGCAAATGGAGGGTGGCATTGTTTTCTGGAATTAATTTGTCAGTGTTTTCTTGTATTTTATTTGGTTCCATAAAAAATTCTCACTTTAATTAGTTTGATTATATCATAAGCTATAAAACTAAATGCTGAGTTTTGGATGATTTTTGAGGATTTTTGGAGTAAGGTGATGCATGATTTGGCGAGCCAAAATAAAAACAAAATAGGCGGCAGCTATAAGAGTGGCAACGATTACTAGTTTATCTAAGCCAAGGAGAGTAAAATCAAGAAAATTTCTGACAATTGGAATATAGATGGCTAGAGTAATAATGCTGAGAATTATTGCAAGGAGCGTGGAACGCAAGAAGTTGAGAGGGCGGGAGATACTGTAGATCTGGAGAAAATCTATAGCAAAGGTAATAATGGCGGATGCCGTGATTAGCTCTGAGCGATTAAAGTCGGAGGCGTTTGCAATAACTGAGAGAATTAACATGGACACAGCGACGGCAATTCCGGTAGGAATGGAAAATCCAAGAATATTGTTAATAAATTTGTTTTTGATGCGCTCGGTATTTTTTTCAAGCGCTAAGACTATACCCGGAAATCCAATACAGGCAAAGTTTAGTAATGACATCTCTAGCGGCGCATATGGATATTCTAGTGGAATAACAATAAAGATAATTGCCAGTATGGCAGCGTAGATATTTTTGGAAAGAAAAAGAGTAGCAGAACGTTCGAGATTATTAATAGATTGGCGACCCTCATCGATAATGCTTGGGACGGCTGAGAAATCACTTTTTAGTAGTACAAGTTTGGCTGATTTTCTGGCAGCATCTGAACCTTCTCCTATGGCGATAGAGCAGTCCGCTTCTTTCATGGCGAGAATATCGTTTACCCCATCTCCAGTCATAGCAACTGTTTTTCCAAGTTTTTTAAAGGCCATGATTAGAGATTTCTTTTGAGCTGGTTTAACACGAGTAAAAATGTTGTAGGTTCTAGCTAACTTTTCGTAGTTAATGTCGCCTTCAATGCTTGATAAATCAACGCCGTTGCAATTTCTTACCCCTGTTAGGCTCGCAATATTTTGAACCGTTCTAAGATTATCGCCAGAAATAATCTTTACATCTACGTCGTTTTCGTAAAAGTAATTTATAATTTTTTTTGCGTCTTTTCTTAATTCATCTTCGAGTAAAACATAGCCAATTAGTTCGGTTTCTGAAGGTTTAAAGTCTAACATTTCTTTTTTAGTGGGTAGTTTTACAACGACAAGAATACGACAACTGGCTGGATAATCTGGTGTTTTGGATGTTAAATATTCTGGAGCGCCCATAAGATAGGTAGCATCACTCGTTACTACGCCAGAATACTTGCGATCTGATGAAAACGGAATTACTTCTTTAATTTTGTCTCTAGTTTTATACTTATAGCCTTTGAGCAGTTTTTTCTTTAGAGCTTTTGATGTTGCATTGTCTGTTTCTTGATTAGTTAGGATAAGCCTTAAGATTTTTTCAAGAGTCGTCTTATCGCTTCCACTCCCAGGGATTATATCTTTAACTGTCATTTTGCCAGTAGTAAGCGTACCGGTCTTATCTAGGGCTATACAATCTACCCTAGCTAATGTTTCGATTGAATAGAGATCCTGGACTAATACTTTCTTACCAGAGAGGCGAATGGTAGCTAGGGCGAGAACGGATGATGTGAGAAGCACCAGCCCTTCCGGGATCATACTGATGAGTCCAGCAACGGTTGAAGTGACTGAGACTTCTGCGGTAGTATCTGGCACCCTAAATCTAGCCCATAAAAGCAAAATACCGATTGGAATTAAAGCAAATGAAATATATTTTACTATGTTATTGATAAGGTGAAAAAGTTTTGAGTCGGCAGTCTTAATTGTGTGGGCACTATGTTCTAGTTTATTAATAAAGTTCTCCGAACCGACTGCGGTGGCTGTGGCCTTGCAGGTACCAGAAACTACAAAACTTCCAGATATTAGTTGGTCACCCGGATGTTTAATGATGTTGTCTTGTTCGCCAGTAATGAACGCTTCGTTTACTTCTACGGTCCCCTGTTCTATTCTGCTATCCACGATAATTTGGTCACCTAAACTATAGACCAAAAGATCACCGTCAACGATTTCGCTTTGAGCAATTTGCGTTGGTTTGCCATTTCTAATGACGGTCGGTTTCTGCTCAGTGCGAAGCCTCATTTTATCGATGGTTAGCTTAGCACGAATACCATTTACTATACTAATCATGGTATTTGCGACCGCAACTAAGATAAAGAGGAGATTTTTGTAAGCCCCAACAGAAATAATCATAAGAGCAAGGATTAAGTTAACAAAATTAAAAATAGTGAAAGTATTAGTAATGATTATTTTTTTAATCGAATTACTATTTTTTTGGGGTGCTAAATTAACCCTTCCCTGTCTTTTTTTAAATTGAACTTGCTTAGTTGTAAGACCCTCGAGATTCATATAGCTATTTTAGCATACTCGAATCGAAAAGAGAGTCTTATATCTCTATTAATTCGTAGTCGGTGGAGCCAAGACCGAGCGACTCGGCATACGGCAGAATTGCGCGACCCTCACGCGAGTCGATACGTTCTTTTAGTTCTTCTGCACCGGGATCTTTGGAGCCCCATATTAAATCGATAAAGGCTTGGTCGTTTGCAACTGGATCTAATGACGCTACGATACCCAAATCGCCCATGACTGGGTCGCCTTGATTCTTATCGCAGTCACAATCTACCGAAAGAGCGTTCATGATTGTAATATAGGCAATTGGCTTATTGTTTTCTTTTAAATAGTCCGCAACAGCAGTAGCTGCTTCGGCCATTGATTCAATAAAATCTATCTGTTCGTGTTTGGAAACCCAACAAAGAGTCGGATTCTTTGTTTTGCCGCAGGAATGAATATATGCTTTGCCGTCCCTTGATGCGATACCGATTGATTGGTTTTTTAGATTTGCCCCAAATCCCCCCATGGCGTGACCTTTACCGTGGGCAAGATTTAAAATTGAATCATATGATGCAAAATTTTTACCCACTAGATCATATTTTAGATGTTTTCCGTTTTTAACGGGGATTTCAAAGTCACCCTCGGCGTCCATAATATCAACGTCTGCAAACTCAGTAAATCCGTGCTCCTTTGCTACCTCTAGATGGTCTTTTTCGTTGTTTCTTTTTCCGGGATAGGCCGTATTACACTCAATAATAGTACCATTTAGTTTTTTTACTAGTGGACCAATTAGATCTGCTTTTAGGTAACCTTTGGCTCCAGCTTCACCGGTGCTAACCTTAACACCAACTTTCCCCGTTAGTTTAATTCCTAGTGCCTCGTAGATTTTGATTAAATTTTCTGAATTAATTACTCTTGTAAAGTATACTTTACTGGACATATTTTCCTTTCTTAATATTTTTAAATTTAGACAACAACTGATGTAAACTATAAAAGAAGAGGTTGACGGGTAATTCGTAGGCGCCAATCAGTTCTACAACTTTTCCGTATTTAGCACCAAAGCCTTTTTTAAATCTGTAGATGCCATATCCTGGTTTTTTGGGATCTGGGAGACCTTGGATACCGTAGAAATTATACGTCTGAAATTTATTATTGATGGCATATTTAATCATGTACCATTGTATGGCATATTGAGCATTATATTCTTTCATATATTTTTCGTCACTACCAGAGAAGAGATAAATTACTTCGTCTCCGTAGGTCATAAACATGGCGGCCGCGATAGGTGTTTTTTTATTTGGTTTTTGACCTGGAATTTCCGCAACAATAAATTTAACCTGATTTTTTTTAGAAAATAGGTCATACATAGTTTCATAATAGTATAATGTCTTATCGGAAAAATGACGACGCTCGGATGTGGATTCGGTGATATTTTTAAAAGAAGTCAGTTCTTCCCTCTTTAATTCGCGCACTTTAACATCTTTTTTGGCCGTGCGATTAATCAGATTACGGGTGTTCTGTTTAAAACTTAAAAACAGCTCTTTTTCGTTTAGATTTTTGAGGTTTAATACAAAATGATATTTGGGGTTTTCTGGCTCCACCTCTAAAAATCCGATTTCTTTTAAGTATTTTTGGGTCCTTTTATGGTTAAACCCGTTTTTTTCTATTTCTCCGTTTTTATCTCTTTCTATGAGCTTGTAGTATGGTTCGATATGAAGCAAATAACCATTATGGGACTTAGTATAATTCTTGAGATTCTTAAAAAAGAAGTTTACTAGTTCCTTATTTTCGTAATCCATTAATGGGCCACCAGGAACAGAGAAGATTGATTTGCCCAGAAAGGTGGGTTTTGCGACCGCCATGGCTGCGGCGATTATTCTTTTATTTTCTTCTACGCCAAAATAGTAGCTTGTCCAGCCATTTTTTTCTCTTAAGGTGGCGATTTCTGTAGTCTGAAGGAACGATTTATAGGGAGAATTATTAGCAAATTTAGTGAATTCTGCCGGTTTTAATAGAATAAAATTCATGAGTTCCTCCTTATAAACCGGTTAAGTCTGCGTAGTGTTTTATATAACCTATACCTTGTAGGCTCCAATACAATATCGTAAGTGCCGGCATGTCTCACTTCTTTACCCTTAAATGTCTTTTTAAAATTGGTAAACCCTGCCCAGGGATGATTTTTAGGCGCACCTTCTGGGGCAATTCCCCAAAAATCAAAGTTTTTTAAGTCCTTTTCTTTAGCGTCCATTATAAGCTGGATGGTTAATATTCCTGTCGCATGAAGCTTTCGACCGAGTTCGCTTTGGGCGCCTTGAAGGTTGTAGCGAGTGGTTTTGTCATCAAAGACTAATCCGGCGGCAATGATGCTTTCTTTCCCTGTTTCTTGATCCTTATACTTTAAATAGTATAGGGTTGAAAATGGTTGGGCCAACTCTGTTTTTAAGTATTTTTCGGAAAAAGTATTGATGCCCTTTTCTTTTGCCAACTCACTCTGTAGAGTTATTAAATATTTAATATCTTTTGGATTATGAGATTTTTCTATCTTAATGCCTTTTTTTTGCGCATTCTTATAATATCTTAAGAGACGAGATGGGAGTTTATCATATAATTCTTTCTCTTCTCCCTTTAAATCAAGAATCCAGGTTTCTTTAGGATTTAGATCGACGGATTTTACTGTGTTACTAGGAAGAAATTCTACCGCCTCCTCAATTAATGGCTCAATTCTAATAAAGGATATGTTTTTGGTATTTGCAAGTTTTTTTAGCGATTCTAGGGCGCTATCAAATCCCTTTTTATTACTAAAGACTGGACCGTATGGCAAATACAGATAGTTTGCCATTTTTGCAGTTTTTCTTATAGCTAAGTATTGAAAATCTTCCCCTTTTTCCAAGAAGCTTTGCTCACCAAGGGCTTCTTGTAAGTTTTGCCATTCCCTACTCTGAGTTATAGGTATATCCATGACGTAATTATATCACATTAGCACGTGTTCTTTTTTGACTGCTTATGGTTTATATTTTATTGCATTCAAAATATTCGACTCTGGTCTTCCCTGGCCGTTTAAACAAACTTGCTTTAGCAATTCGATGTTTTTGCGGTTGCTAAAGCTACCTTCCAACTTTTGCCCACTCGCGAAAGTTGTTGGGGTTATTTTAGCGCTCGTGTTTTGTTTTGTCAACCCGGGTTGCCAGGAGCTAAGGTTGCTAGATATAAGGGAAATAAAAATAAATGCGCTTGTGTTTTTGTGGATAAACCTGGGGGTTTCTTGTGTAAACTTTCCGCGCTTTTAGTATGCTACAATTAAAATATGGCCTATATAAGGAAATTTAAAACTACTTCCGGTGCGACTGGCGTACAGGTCTGCTACAAGGAACAGGGAAGAGTCACTAAAACTATTCATGTTGGTTCTGCTTCTTCTGAGACAGCTCTAAAAAAACTGCTACAAAAAGCGCAGGGAATTATTGATGGCGACAAAAAGCCATTATTTGATCTAAATAAATATGTTAAGAAGTAATTTAGATTAGTTCTAGTTGGTTTTTGAGGCGAGAAATAAGGGCCTCTTTTTCTTTTACTCCGTCTCTAGTTTCTTTAACTAAGTGGGCCGGCGCCTTATCTACATAATTTGGGTTCATTAAACGAGCATTAAGGGCATCAAGCTCACGTCCGACTGCTAGAATTTTATCTGTAAGAGCATCCTTATAATCCTTAACAACTTTTTCTGGGACGTCCAAGTACAGCTCGTGATTAGCTAAGGCGAGCCTTAAACCGCGCGGGGAACCGTTAAGATTATTAATTGTCGGTACTTTAGAAAGTGCTTTAATTAATAGCTGGTTTTCTTCAATTAGGCTGTCATTGTCGTATAGCAGGCCATATTTTTTCGCGTTATTAGTGCCTGGAAGGCTCGCTAACGTGGTTCTGGCTTCGGATACGATATTTCTTATGTTTTCAAATTCTTCGGCCGAAATTGGGTCAAATTTGAGGCTGGAAGGCCAATTAGTGGTAGCAATAAAACCCTCGGTCCATGATAAGTTTTGCCAGATTGCTTCAGTAACAAATGGAGCAAAAGGATGTAATGCTATAAGGAGAGATTCTAGTGTAATTTTGAGTAAACTATAATTTTTATAGATTTTTTGGCTTTCCAAAAACCAATCCGCATATTTATCCCAGATGGTTTGATATAGGGTTTCGGTGGCTTCGGCAAAACGGTAATTTTCTATATCAGCTTCAACCTTACTAATACAATCGTTAATTTCGCGACAGATCCAATCTTCGCCCATATTATCTGTGGTATAGGGCGAGCTCGTGGCACCCATGAATTCACCTTCATCTACGATTGATTGGACAAGGCGAGAAATATTCCAAAGCTTATTACAGAGATTACGGCCGGCAATAACAGAGTTTTCGGAAAAGGCTTGATTCATACCAGCTGAACGGCCCTTCAAAATGCCAATTCTAAAGGCATCGGAGCCATATTTTGTAACAAGATCCATAGGATTAATTACATTGCCTTTTGATTTACTCATCTTTTTACCTTGAGCGTCCAAGACGAGCCCATGCAAGTAAACATCTTTAAATGGGACTTCTCCAGTTACATATAATCCCATCATAATCATGCGAGCCACCCACGCAAAGAGAATGTCGGCTCCGGTTTCCATAACGTTTAATGGATAATACGGGTTGAAGTTTTCTTCGGTCCAGTCCGTACACACAATGGGCCAATGAGAACTAGAGAACCAGGTATCAAAGGTGTCTTCATCGCGAACATATTTGACACCGGCTTTTTCGATTTCTTTAAGGTTGGTACGACGGTCAAAAATCCAATCCGGTTCGTCGGTGGCAGAATCGTCGGCTTTTTTAAACATTGGAATTGCGATACCCCAAGGAATCTGACGGGAAATGTTCCAGTCTTTAAGGTTTTTAAGATAGTTGATTAGAACGGTTTTTTTGTTTGTCGGATGGAAATTAATTTCATTATTTTCTAGATGAGAAATTGCGACATCAGCAAGTTTTTTGACATCGATAAACCATTGTTCTTTTAGCATTGGTTCAATAACTGTACCGCATTTGTAGCAGTGAGGGACTTTATTGACGTAATTATTGTCAACTTTAATAATTAACCCCATCTTTTCCATCTCTTTAACGACGGCTTTGCGGCCTTCTTCTACGGTCATACCAGCAAATCGCCCGGCGACTTCGGTGAGGTGTCCGGTTTCATCTATAACTTGGACTACGCGAAGATTATGTCTTTGCCCAGCTTCCCAGTCGTTAAAATCATGGGCGGGTGTAATCTTTACTACACCTGTACCAAATTCCATATCTACCATCTCATCAGCTATAACTTCTACCTGGAATGGGCCATTAACTCCTTCTACGGTAATTGTTTTACCGATCCATTCTTGATAGCGCTCATCATTTGGGTTTACAGCAACCGCAGTATCACCAAATTTAGTTTCTGGGCGGGTTGTTGCAAGAGTGAATGGGCCATATTTAATGTAGTAGAGTGGCGTTTTTTCCTCTTTATAATCTACTTCGATATCAGCAAAGGCAGTGCGATGTTTTGTGCAATAGTTGACTAATTTTTTGCCCCTATAAATCATGCCGTCGTTCCACATTTTTTCGAATGTGGTGTAGACTCGGTCAATTACGTTTTCATCAAGAGTAAAAGTAAGGTCGTCCCAAGCACAAGATGCGCCAAGAGCACGGAGCTGCAACTCCATATTGCCACGTTGGTCGGCGACAAAATCCCAAACTCTAGAGTAGAGTTCGTCGCGATCATATTCAAAACGAGTGTGGCCTTTCTTTTCTAGCTCACGCTCATAAACAACCCAGGTTTCGAATCCGGCATGATCGGCTCCCGGAATATACCAGGTGGAATCACCTTTTAAACGATGATAACGAGTGAGGGAATCTTCTAGGGCGATAGTAAGACCATGACCAATATGAAGATTACCATTGGCGTTAGGGGGCGGCATTACTATAGAATAAGTTTTTTCTATATTTCTAGTACGGTCATCAATACCATCACTATTATTATCCGTAGGTTTTGTAGCGAGTTTAGGATTAAAAATTCCGCTTGCTTCCCAAGCTGCATAAATATCAGCTTCGTATTCTCCCGGTTCGTAGCTCTTTGAAAATTTCATATCTTTAATTATATCATATCTGTTTGTATTCGAGTTCTTTACGGATGGTTTCGAATTCTTCTGGAGTAAAACCTAAGTCGCGACCGTGGAACCAGGTACCATCGAATGGTTCGAGGTGAACGTGGGCGTGGGGAACATCAGTGCCTACTACTTTCCATAAAGTTCTTTTGCCAGTGACTTTTTCTAGGTGCGCGGAGAGTTTTTTAACGGTCGCCATCAGCGCCTGATAATTTTCGTCGTCTAGTTCATAGATTTTATCGACTTCAACTTTTGGAACTACTAAGGTGTGACCTCTTGTTTCTGGGTGAATATCTAGAAAAGCAAAAGTTTTTTCGTCTTCATATATTTTATAACAGGGTATTTCTCCATTAATGATTTTAGTAAAAATACTACTCATTTCTTTTTCCTTTTGCATTTTGTTGCAATTAAATAGATTTCGCTAAAGATTAGTGCAAAGCCTAGTGCGCCAAAAACATCAAGTGGCCAATGCATGCCAGAGAGGACTCGCCCAGTACCAACTAGAGAGATCAAAGCAAGCATAACAATATCTAGAATTACGCAAATCCAGCGCTTTTTGATGTATTTTGGTAAGGCTAGAATTGTAATGAAAAAGATTGTCGCTACAATCATGACATGGGTAGAAGGGAACGATGGTTCGCCAGAACCATTGGGTCTAGTATTTAAAACTATTAGTTTATCAAACACAAAGTAAGTTATCGCCATTAGTAATAACGGTAACGGCATCCAGCGTAGTTTGCGGTCGATTTTTTTGAAAGATTTACGCGTAACCCATTGATAGATGGCGAGGACGAAAAAAACGCCCAAGACAATAAAAGATAATATTAATATGATATTTGTAATTAATTCCCACTGCATAATTTTATTATAACAGAATCTAGATAAATTTGGCAGTTTATCTAGACGGTATTATTCAAAAAAAACAAGGTCCGATGGACCTTCTTTTTATATGGTACGCCCGACAGGATTTGAACCTACGACCTTTTGCTCCGCAAGCAAACGCTCTATCCAGCTGAGCTACGGGCGCATATGTGGATGTTTTAATCCATTTAAAACAGGATTTTATGCATCCACCTAGAAATTAAATGAGCATCACCCAAGAGGGTGACTTTACTATTATACCATATTTTTGAATAGTTGTTGTAATTTTTACTATCTTTACTGATTTTTGGGTGGGATAACTTCGATTAATGGCTGATAGATATCTTTTTTAAATGGGATTTTAAAATCTTCCATAGATGATTTATCTGAGAAAATAATTCCTTTGTAATTATGTAAAATCGCTATCGGAGTGCATTCGTTGCTTTCCCCCATTAGAAGGACTGCCATCGAAGCGAGTGGGTCGATTAGATTGACCTTAGTAATATGTATTTTGCGGCCAAATAAATCTGGTTCGCCACGAATATCTTTTAGTGGTTTTATTCCGGCAAGCCCAATAGTGATGCCTGTAACGCCCCAGCGAAGAGGTGTAGTATGCGAATCTGTAGCAACGACACCGAGATTTGCAATACGGTGTTTATTAATAAGATACTCACGAATTCTGCGGCAAGATTCGTCTGGGTTTTTAGGCCACATCACGTAATAACCATTGGCGTTCGATTCATCAATCCCGGCTGCAGGAATAAGAACATTCTGAGTCACTGTAAGATTAACGTGAAAATCACCAGCCTTATTAACATAGGGAAGATGGCGCTCTGCCTCTTGTTTTATAAGTGATTCTTTGGTCGTTTCATTTATTTTTGCGGTGCGCCCTTCTGCGATGCCTAAGATTTTAGAAGTAATAAAAATAATGTCGCCGTCTTTTATTTTTAAATTATCAAGAATATCTGTAATACTATCCTTTGGTGGATGAATGACTCGTGTTTTAATAGTTTCAAAATTTATTAGCATAGTTAGATTATATCATTGATGGCTTGTTAAAATACTCAGTATAATTATTTCTTACTTAAAGGAGTGAAGTTGAAGAAAGGGGTAGATTATGCTAGAATTAGGTATGGAAGAGTGGCCGAGTGGTTGAAGGCGCACGACTCGAAATCGTGTGACGGGGTTGACCCGTTCGGAGGTTCGAATCCTCTCTCTTCCGCCAGATATAACAAGATGAAAAAAGTACGGATTCGGACCTTTGGTGCGAATCCTCTCTCTTCCGCTAGATATAACAAGATGAAAAAGATACGGATTCGGACCTTCGGTGCGAGTCCTCTCTCTTCCGCCAAATTTCATTTGAAAAAAGTATACGGATTCGGACCTTTGGTGCGAATCCTCTCTCTTCCGCCAAGTTGCATTTGAAAACCACCCCTTGCGGGGTGGTTTTGTGGGGGCGCAATAGCGGTGGCTACTAAAGCGCCATAACGTACTGTAGGTATTCCTTAATCCACCAAGGTCTATCCGCAATCTCTATTCTTTCGTTTTTCCCGAGTTTTATTTCGGGAACTTTTACGCCGGTCTCTAGTTCTACCTACCTTTCTAAAGAACGGTAAGTCCCCACAGATAAACTGTGGGGACTTAAGGTACTAGTGAAACTACGACATCGGCGAACTACTCAAGGTTACTAGCCCCTTGAACGCATTCCATTAGATGGTCCCAGGAAATGATTTTACCTGGATCTGGTAGCATATACATGCGGTAGCCATACATGCTATTGATGAACGAATAAGGACTACCTTCCTGCTGGTAGTCTAGATAGCAGATAGCGTTGTTCGGTGGTTCTTTCTGAATAGCAAGGCTCATATTAAAAATGAGCGGGATTTGTAATTGATATCCCAAATTTCGAAACAGAATCCCCTCCGAATTCCAGCTCCAGTCGTAAGCTAGGCAAGGCTTCTCGGTATCAAGTTGCTCCAGAATGCGAGTAGCATATGAAAAGAAGTTGGGATGCTTCTTTTCTATGTCTATTGCTTGGTACTTCTCGAGGTTGGGATTTGGCAACTTGAAGGCCTGCACAGTTTCTCCATCCTTATTGCTTGGGGAATAATAGCCTTCCTCCAGAAACTCCGAGAGCAGGAAAGCTGCTACGCTGGCGTGTTCAGGTTTCTCCACGATGATAAACTCGGATTCTTTTTCGACGGTTAATTTAATTGGACGACCGATAAGGTCGCCAATGAACCATGGAATCGCCTGAATTATCTCCTTAGCTTTTTCTTCAGGAGTTTCGCCATCGCAACAATAGTCAACCGATTGACTGCCGTTGTCGATATGCAAACGGTTTTCTACAGAGCCATTAAGGGTTCGAACCTTTTGGTGTTGAGACTTAATACTGTCTAGGTCGTGGAAGATACTATGTACCTCTTGTTTTGCTCCAGGGTTACTGAGTCTTACAATTGACATTTTTCCTCCTTAGCAGGAATTGGCCAACAAACTATTTGCTCCTTTCTTAACGTGCTCCACTTGTTGAGATTTTAGCATTTCCTAAAGGGAAGTACAATATTTTTCTCTTTAAATCTTTGATATAATAAAGCTATAGGAGAGGTAATGAGCGAGAAGAAGAGTATCGAGATATATAAAGGACTAACTGGCGAAGTGATTTTTGATATAGATACGGAAGAAGAAACAATTTGGGCTACTCAGGCGCAGATGGCTAAACTTTTTGAAGTCGACAGGACTGTTGTCTCTAGACATATACGAAATATTTATGCTGAGGGCGAATTAAAAGAAGTATTGCGAGCAACTAGTGTAAAAAATGCACGAGTTCAAAATACAACTTGCAAAGAGATAGTGCAGGTGCAAAACGAGGGCGGTCGGAGTATTTCACGTAAAGTAAAAGTTTATAATCTAGACATGATTATCTCTGTTGGTTACCGTGTGAATTCTAAAAAAGCAACTAATTTTAGAATTTGGGCTACCTCCGTTTTAAAGAGGTATGTAACTGACGGTGTGGCAATAAATCGGCCCCGACTGGAGGCAATGCGCGAAAGGAAAGAACTAAAGAAGCTACATGATGTAGAAAATATGATGGCAATTGTGCGCAGGTTAACCATGCAAAACGTACTAAATGCAGGAGAGGCAACTGGTGTACTAGAGGTAATTTCTAGATATGCTGGAAGTTTTGAAACACTAGAAGAATTTGATAGTCGGCGGATTGATTTAAGTTTTTTAAATAAAGAAAAGGGAATTAAGGAATTAACGATTGAATACTGTGCATCAGCGGTAGAACAATTAAAAACTAGCGTTAAGGGGGGTGAGTTGTTTGGTAAGAAGAGGGGTGAGATTTTTGACGGAAGTTTGACGGCGATTTTTCAGAGTTTTGACGGGAAGGAACTTTATCCAAACATTCCGCAAAAGGCAGCCAATCTTTTATATTTCATTATTAAAGATCATCCGTTCTACGATGGAAATAAGAGAATTGGGGCGCTACTTTTTGTGCTTTTTTTGACGTTAAATAACTATCATTTAACTTCTAATGGAGAAACTAAGATTTCGGACCAAGCTTTAACAGCTATTGCGCTTTTAATTGCAGAGAGCGAGCCAAAAGAAAAAGATTTAATCGTAAGCTTGGTCTGTAAGCTTCTTGAGTAATGTTTTTAAAATTAAGGAAAGGTGATAGAATTAAGCTATGGAAAAGAGGGAATTATCAAAGAAGAACGGTGGGCTAAAAGCAAAACGACAAAAACTACACGCAAAGATACTTAAAACTTACTACGGCAATCCAATGCGCGATATGAAGTTGATTGCCGTTACAGGGACGACTGGCAAAACAACAGTGGCACACTATGTGCATGAGATACTGCGCGCCGCTAATGAAAAAGTAGCGGTACTTGCTTCGGATAAACCTTTTAAAGTTGGAATGCTCCATAAATTTTTAAGTGATGCATGGAAAGCTGGCGCTAATTATATAGTGTTAACTGTTCCGGCAGAAAGTTTAAGAGATAATGTGTTTTATGGACTTCCCGTCACTGTAGCGGCCATGACTAATTTTCTAACTACCGGTTTAAACGATATGGAGCCAAAAGAATACCTTGATAACGAAAAAACCCTCTTTGATATGAACCCCAAAATCGTTATACTTAATCAGGATGATGCAAATTACGATACTTTTACAGAGTTTAAGGGAAAAGAAAAGACTATTACTTTTGGACAAGCAAGTAATGACGTTAAAATCTTAAGTTCTAAGCTATATAACAAAGGTGCGGAAGCCAAGCTTTCTGTTATGTCTGAGGTGGTTAACGTGGCTACATTTATTCCAGGGGAAACTGCAGTATCCTACATGGCTTGCGCCGCGGCGATAGCTGCTTCACTTGGAATTAAAAACGATAAGATTGTTGACGGTATTGCTGAATATATGCCAGAGTAGCTAGAAATTATTTAGATTTAAGAATTCTTCTTGCAACTTTAATATCTTCAAACTCGTGAGGGCCGTCGGCACGAAGAATGGTTTTCTCGTGACCTTTGCCTAGTATTAATACAAGGTCGCCTTTTTTTGCCGTATCGATGGCAAACTTAATCGCTTTTTCTCGATCTAGTTCTTTAAATAAGTCCTTATCTAGTTTTTTACCACCTTTAATTGCGCCCTTAATAAATTCGGAGGCGATAATTTCTGGATCTTCGTCACGAGAATCATCCTCGGTAATAATCACAATATCGGAGTTTTTAGCTAGGATTTCGCCACGAATAGAACGCGTTGATGGGTCGCGGCGACCAGCACCACCGTGGACAGATATCACTCTGCCTTTGTGGTTTTTTACAGAATCAAAGACTTTTTCTATAGCGTCTGGGGCATGAGCATAATCTACAATAACAGTAAAAGGCTGTCCCTCGTCTATTATATTCATACGACCTTCAACAGAATCGAGACTTTTTATACCTTCTTCTATTTGCTTTTTTGATAAGCCTAGCTTTTTGCCTACAACTGCAGCAGCCAGGGAATTATAAACATTAAATTCGCCTGGGATTCTTGTTTCAATATTTATATCATCATACGAATATTTTACGCCACAAGTTGAGAGTTTTATGTTTTTTGCGCGGTTTTCTCCACGTTTTATACCATATGTGGTATATTTTTGGGAAAGTTTCTTGTAATAAGTAGTAGCCGAGTCGTCTGCATTAAAAATAGAAAACTTGGCTTTTTTAAAGAGTTTACCTTTAGCAGCGCGGTAGTTTTCCATAGTTTTATGGTAATCTAGGTGGTCGTGAGTAAGATTAGTGAAAACTGCAATATCAAATTTTATACCGCGAGTACGATATTCGGCAAGTGCATGAGAGGTGACTTCTAAAACCAGGTAAGTTGCGCCTTGGTTTTTGATTTTAGAAATACGCTCATTAAGGGTAAAAGCATCGACGGTAGTCATGTGGTTTAACTCTGGCGTAAGCTTATCTACGCCCCAAGCTACGGTAGTCATAAGGCCGGTTTTAATGCCGGCTTGATTTAGCATATGCCAAATCATGAAACAAGTAGTTGTTTTGCCGTTAGTGCCAGTAACACCAATAATATGTAAATTCTTGCTAGGTGAACGATATTTAATATTTGCTGCTACCGATTGACTAAAGTGGTAGGGAAGAACAAGTTTATTATAAAAAGGTAATTTCTGTAGTAATTTCTTCATATCAAATATTATAGCACGCTAGCGAACTGTTCTAAAAAGTTCTATCTGTAATGTTTGAGGGAATCGATAGGGTTTTTGGAGGCGGCTTTAAGGGCTGGATAAATACCAAAGATAATACCGACAGCTAGTGTAGTTAAAAAAGTCAGCGCAATAATAGACCAGCTAATATATGGAGCAAATGGAGTAATCGTGGAGATTATAAATGCTAGAATATATCCTAATATTAGGCCAAATAATCCGCCCAAGATTGAAAGAATCAGTGCTTCAAATAAGAATTGCATTAAGATATTGCGAGACGATGCGCCCACAGCCTTTCTAACGCCTATTTCGTGAGAACGTTCGGCTACCGAAACTAGCATAATATTCATAACTCCAATGCCTCCAACTACTAAGGAAATGGCCGCCACTAAGGTAAGCATACCAGAAATAATCGTAAAGAGTGAACTAGCCGGATGCGAAATTTGATCGCCGTAGGAAACTGTAAAATTTCGGTCTCCTAATTTTTGTTTTACTAAAGCATCCGATATTTCGTTTGAAACTTGACCTAAAACATCGGTGTTAGCAGCTTTAATATTAATCTGCTGAATTTGAACAGAATCCGTAATCTTGCTTAGGCTTTTAATATCCATAATGACAGCGTTATCAAAATCAACATTATCGAAGTTAATTGATTTATCAACTTCTTCTAACACACCAACTATCATAAACTTTTCGCCCATTATCTCAATGGTTTTACCAATCGTACTATTGATTGTATTAAATAAAGCAAGAGATAATGTGCGGCCAAGAACGACTGATTTCTCTTCATTGTTTTCACTTAAAAATGAACCGTAGTGCATCGCTAAGGGTTCAATTTTAATAAAGTCTAAGTTTGTGCCGAGAATCTGAGTCGAAGGTAAGTTGTTTTTTTCTGAGTTAATCATGTTTCTTGAAATTGCAATTGGAGCAACGGCATTTACACCTTCAATTTTTGAAATAGCTTCTACATCTGAAACATTTAAGCTACTGTTTTGGAATGAATTAGACGAAGTTAATTCTTCTATTACACTCGTTACAGAATCTTTACTAGAGTTTGGTCTAACCACAATAAGATCTGAGCCTATTTCGTTTACTTCGTTTTTTACTAGGTTAGAAATACCGCCCATTAGGGATAAAATTAAAACGATACTCGCTACACCTATTGCTATGCCTAGACATGTTAGGAATGAACGCGTACGGTTTTCTTTGATAGATATGCGAGCCAATCTAAGATTTGTTCTTAATAATGAAGCCACGATTATTTCCTCCGAGCTTTCTTGCGTTTTTTAATTTTGACATTTACTGGCTGAGGTAAGTTTTGATCTGCAACAGTTTTGACGTCGGTATCGATTTGGCCATCAAGCATATTAATTACACGGGTAGCATAAACGGTTAGAGCCGGGTTGTGGGTAACCATAATGATAGTATTGCCTTCTTCGTGAATAGCTTTTAGTTCTTCCATAACAATTCGGGAAGAGCGTGAATCAAGGTTACCGGTTGGCTCATCTGCTAGGATGATTTCTGGATCGCCAACAATTGCGCGAGCTATCGCAACACGCTGTTGTTGACCACCGGATAACTGATAGGGGAGATAATATTCTCTTTCTTGCAAATGGAATCGTTTTAGAATTGATGAAGCGTTTTTTAGCTGCGCGGTTTTAGAATATCCAGTATATACAAGGGGAAGAGCAACGTTTTCGATTACAGGCAAATCTTCTATAAGATTAAAATTTTGAAAGATAAAGCCAATTTTTTTGGCCCGCAGTTTTGCCTGACGCCTTGATGAAATACTAATAACATTTTCGCCGTTTAAGAGATATTCGCCTCTTGTGGCACGGTCTAATAGACCAATAATATTTAGAAGGGTAGTTTTGCCGCAGCCGGATGGGCCCATAATCATGATGAACTCGCCGCGCTTGATTGAGAGATCGAAATCTTTCAAAGCGAAATATTTGGCGTCGCCATAGCCGTAGCTTTTAGTCAAACCCTTTAGTTCGATTAAGTTTTCTTCCACCTTTTCTCCATAAGTGTTTACATCTATTATGGCGGAAGCGACAGGATATTCATCCCCTTGCTTCCTTGAAAATAGCCCTAGAAGAGCAAGCTCTTCTATGTCTATTTTATGGCGGAAGCGACAGGATTCGAACCTGCGAACGGCGCAAACCGTTACACGCTTTCCAAGCGTGCGCCTTCAACCACTCGGCCACACTTCCGTCTTTGATTCATTCTAGCATGATTTTTTTAAAATTACTAGATTTTCGATATGTGGTGTCCGGGGGAAGAAATTAAAGGTTTTAATATCTATAAGCGAGTATTTTTCTAGCAAATTTTTAACATCTCGGGCTTGAGTAGCGGGATTGCACGAGAGATAGATGATTGATTCTGGTTGAGTTTCTAGAAGCTTTTCTATTAGTTTCTTATCGCAGCCAGCGCGAGGGGGATCTAAAATGACGGTTTGATCTGGTTGAATATAATCAGTTACTTCTTCTGATTTAGCTAAGATTGCTCGCGGATGCTTTGTTCGGGGCGCGTCGACAGCTCCTGTAGCTGCGGGGCCGCCGTACTCATCCTCGCCGTAGCTCTGGATCCCCTCAAAACCATTCGCATTGCAATTTTTAGATAATTCAGAAAAAGCGAATTTATCACATTCAACCAAAGTGAGATTACTAGAGCTAGCGACGGAGAGGCCTATAGTACCAACACCAGCATAGAGATCAAGAATATTATTAGTATTGATATGTTTTTTAATCTCCTTTAAGGCTAATTCGTAAACTGGCAAATTTATTTGGAAAAAGCCATTAGGTGAATAAGAATACATGCACCCTAATATATCATCTTTGAGATTTTTAAAGCGAGGATGAGGCTTTTTGTTTTTGTAGAGACCACCAGAAACTTCACCATTTCGGTTACATCGTAACAGTAATGATTGATACTTACGAGCTTCATCATGCGCATTGTTTAACTCATATATGATATTTTTAGCCGCAGAAAAGATTTCTGGGCGCTCAATAGAAGAACTATTAACAGGTATTTTACGGTGCGAGCCACGACTATGAAATGCTAGCTTGATAATTGATTCTTCGTTATCCCAATAAAGAGCATACTCCATTTTATTGCGATAGAAGTATTCTTTATTATCTGTAATAATGGGAGGACAGGGAATCGTAATTTGATGTTCGCGAAAGATTTCGGTTACCAACTCTGCTTTTAATTGATTTTCATACTGCCAATCTATAATTTGCCAAGGCGATGTAGAGAGAAAACAATCATCTTTTGGCTTAATGCGATATCTAGAACTTTGATCTATTTTTGTAGCTATTGCTTCTATATAATGAGATTTCTTTTTGGTGATTTCGAATTCTGTAACTATTTCGCCAGGAAGAGCATTCCAAAAAAAAGCCTTTAGTCCATTATCCATGGTGCCAAGAGCTTGTCCGCCTGGTATAATTTTCTCTATTTTTATCACTCTGTGATTATATCATACGCTCGTAATAATAATTTGGTGGTCTTTAAAATTTTTAACTAGGCTTTCGCGATGCATCTCGTCCAATTCAGAAAAAACATCATCAAGCAAGATGATTGGTTTTAGATTTAATTTTTGTTCTATAAGGCTTGCTTCGATAAATTTTAAGGCTAAAATCATAGAACGAGATTCTCCACGTGAGGCCGAGCCATCGGCTATTTTGTTATTAAACATAAAAATATAGTCATCACGATGAACGCCAAAACTCGTATGCCCCAGATAAGAATCCCTGGTAAAGTTTTGCTCTAAATTACGTAAATATTCTTCGGTTGAGGTATGAGCTAAATCTGTTTTATAATTAATCACAATATCATCCCTATGATTTGTAATCGAATAATAGAGGTCGCTGTAGCTTTGATTAATTTCGTCAATATAGCTAGAACGGTAACTATATAGCTCTACTCCATATTTGGCAAGAATTAGATTCCAAGAGAAAATCATATCCTTTGAAATATTATCTTTTTTTAGGATTTCATTTCGTTGTTTTAGAGCTTTATTGTATTTAAGGAGAGATTGATGGTATTTTTCATTAAATTCGCTAAAAATACGGTCAAAATAGTCTCGTCTACGAGTTGGTGAACTACTGATTAGATTAAGATCGGATGGCAAGAAAAGAACTACGGGATATTTATTCTTAACTGGGAGGCGTTTGCTCTTTTTCTCATTAATAATAAAAGTCTTAGTTTTATTATCGTACGTAGCAACATTCGTCTTACCATCAATAAAATCTAACTTGATACGATAGAACGATGTTCCTCTTTTTATGATTTCTTTATCTGTAGCGCGAAAGCTTTTACCTCTAGTTAAAATATAAATAGCTTCTAGGACAGATGTTTTACCGTAGCCGTTTTTACCGATAATAAGGGTAGTTTCATCATTACATTCCAAATTATAATCGGAATGATTACGAAAATTAGTGAGTTCGATTGATTTTATAATCATGAATTTAGGGGCATTACAATGTGAATATAATTATTTTTCTTCTGGTTTTTAAGTAAAATTGGCGCAACATGACCAGAGAACTCAAAACTAATGGTTGGTTCTTCTAGGGCGTTCAAGGCGTCAAGTAAAAATCTAGAGTTTAGATTAACTTTACCGCTTTTTTCTACCTTGGTATTAATCTTAGAGTCGTTTTCGCCGAATTCGTTTGCGATTGATTTAACAGAGAAAGTATCTGGTTCTATGGCTTCACATACAATGGAGCCGCCAACAGACTTAGAAAAGAGGGCTGCGAGTTTCGTAACACGGACCAGCTCTTCGCGACTTAGTTTAATTTTGATTTCTGGATCTTTAGGAATTAATCTTTGATAATCAGGGAAGCTAGCGTCAATTAATTTAGAGATTATCTCGACTTCGCCAAGACGGAACCTAACTAAATCTTCATTAAAAGATATTTCTACTTCCTCCACATCATCACTTATTGAACGAAGAACCTCTTGTAGGGAACTAGCCGGAACTACGGCCTGGACTTCACTTTCTACTTTATCGATTAGCTTTTTTTCGGCTAGTCGGTAACCATCCGTAGCAGCAATTCTTAAAATATTATCACTTGTATTAAAATAAACTCCGGTAAGGGCAGGGCGAGTGAGGTCGTTTGAGGTAGCAATGATTACCTCAGCAAGACTCGTCTTAAATTCGTCTACTCCAACTTTATAAACAACGGCTTTTTTCTCGTCTATTTCTGGGAGTTCTGGAAAGTCATCGGCTGGAGTACCATTGATAATAGAAGAATAATCACCAGCTTTAATGGTTACTTTGTTATTTTTTAAACTAATTTCTGTATTTTCGCCTTTTGGAAGATTAGAGACAAATTCCGCTAATAGCTTAGCTGGTACAGTGATTACGCCATCTTCGGAACTAGATACTGGTAAATAATCAACTATAGCCATATCAAGATTAGTGGTGGTTAGAGATACTTTCTTTTGGTCTACTCTTATTAGTACGTTGTTTAATATTGGAAGAGTAACTTTGCTAATTGCTATCCTACTAATATTATTTAGGGCTTTACTAAGTTTTTCTTGTGTAACTTTAATTTTCATTTTTCTTCCTCCTTTCTATTAAATTATTTATAGTTGTATTAGTAGTAGGGTCTGTGGAATAGTGGAAAAATAAGGTAGAGAACAGGGGGCGACTAATGGTGGGAAACGGGGTGGAAAATGTTGAAAAAGTTTGTAGAAAACTATAGTTTTGCACTAAATATTTTGGTGATATTTTTTTTGCACTAAGTTTTGCTTTAATATTACACGAAGATTTTAACACCTTTTTACACAGGTTGTTCACATTTTTTATTCTTTTTTTAGCCATAAATTTTCTCCTTGATTTCATCGATTTGCTCCCTTAAGAGGAAGTTGAGCTTGAGGTCGTTTTTGATCTTTTTTATTCCATGCATAACTGTGGTGTGATCTTTTACTCCGACTTCGGCGGCGATTTTATTGGTGCTTAGGTTTAGCTCTTCGGATAGAATGAACATGGCAACTTGGCGAGCGTTTTTGATGTTGGACACACGAGATTTGCTACATAATTCTTTGCTAGTAAGTTGATAATACTTTGCAATTTTATCTACGACTTGTTTAGGAGAGGTGGGACGATGTTTTGAGGTTTTATTAACCGATACGGAACCGTTTTCGATAAGCTGTAATGGGGTGAGCCCGCGAACTTCGGACATTAAAAGAAGAGTAGAAAATTCACCCTCTAGGTCACGAATATTTGTGTTAACATTTTCGGCGATATATTCAATTGCTTCTGGTTCGATTTCGGCACCGATGAGTTCGGCTTTGGCGCGAAGGATAGCGCATTTGTCTTCGAACTTTGGAAGTTGAAGGTCGAAGGCTCCGGCCCATGTGAGGCGCGAAGCAAGACGTTCATCAACGGTTTTAATTTGGGAGGGCAGACGATCTGAGGTAATGATGATTTGTTTATTAAGCTGGTAGAGGTCGTTAAAAATATTAAAGAATTCTTCTTGGGATTTTTCCTTATTAACGATGAATTGAAAATCATCGATTATGAGGCAGTCTAATTTTTGGAAGCGAAGATTAAATTCTTTACCTTTGCCTTTTTGAATGGCGTCGATAAAGTCAGAATAAAAGTGGGAAATTGGAGTGTAAAAAATTTTGTAATTTGGATTGTCTTTTAGAAGGGCATTGCCGATGGCTTGAACCAGGTGGGTTTTACCAAGACCTGGGCCGCCATAAAGGAAAAATGGATTGTATCTGGTACCTGGAGAGCTGATAATACTACGAGCCGCTGCAACGGCAAGTTCATTGTTGGAACCCACAACAAAGTTATCTAGAGTGTATTTTGGATTTAAGCCATCACTTCTTGACTTGGTTTCGGTTTTATCACGAATGGTCCTAATTTGTTCTTTGATTGGTTTTGGTGTTGTGACTTCACGGGAGCGGACTCTGTTTTTAGTTTTACAGACAACTTCAAAATCTATATCCTTTACATCTACGCCATTATTTTTGAGGGATTTTTCGATTAGATCGTAATAACGGGCGCGTAATTGTTTGACATAGAAGGAATTTTTAACACCGACGATAACATGGCCGTCTTTAGTGGTAACAAGCGAAGTATCTTGGAACCAAGTGGCAAAATTTGCTGGGGATATTTGCTGTTCGATCTCAGCTAAAACGTTCTTCCAGACGTCAAACATTGATATAAACCTCCTTACTGCAAACAGTATAGCATGAAAAAATGAAGTTTTCCACAGGTTTTATTTTGGAAAAATATGTTGAAATATGGTTTTAATAAAACAGGTTAGTGTTTTCCACAGAAACTGATATATATCTATAAAAGGTGTGGAAAAGATATTGAAAAATGTGGAAAAATGGAGTATACTATAATAAGTTTTTGAAATAAGTTAAAATTTAAGGAATAATATGCCAAAGCGAACATACCAACCCCACAAAAAGCAACGTAAAGTTGAACATGGTTTTATGAAAAGAAATGCGACTAAAAGTGGTCGCAAGGTATTAGCACGTCGCCGCATTAAGGGACGCGCGAGACTTACTGCGTAAAATAATGATTTTTCATATTTTTCAATGCCATTAAAGTTTCTTGACCATCCACAATATATTATATATAATTAGCTTATGCTAAAGTCATACAGTAAAACTAACTTTTCATTATATATTTTTGTGGTCTTAATTAGCTTTACATTTCTTTCCGGAATCATACTTAATTCTAGTAACGTCTCTGCTGACGACTCCATAGTAGACCAAGTGACCATCAATGTGCCAGAATCTTGTACTATGACCGGCACTGGCATGAACTCACATACTGCAGAAATTACTAATGGTACATATACTGCAGATATAGGTACTACCACACTTAAAGCTTATTGTAATGATAGTAATGGTTTTTCTATATATACTATAGGATACACTGATGATACATATGGTACTACTACACTAATAGGACAAAGTACTAGTAATACTATAGTTACAGGAACAGCTACATCTGCAGGAAATCCTGACACATCTAACTGGGCTATGAAACTAACGGCAGTATCATCTCCAACACCAACATATCCTATTACACTAGACAATGGCTATGGAAGCTATAGTATAGTACCATCTACTTATACTAAAGTAGCACATAGAGATTCTGGTACTGATATAGGAACTAATGCAGAAGGCTCAACTCTTACTACTACATATGCAGCTTATGTATCCAGAACCCAACCTGCTGATACATATGAAGGTAAAGTTAAATACACACTAGTACATCCAGCAAATGAAACACCACTACAGCCACAACCAGCTACAGCAGGATGCATCAACTACTTCCCGAATGGCTCTAATGTACTAGGTACTATGGGCTGTCAGTCTGCGTCTGATGGTAATGATATAGTTCTCCTTGCCTCCAACTTCAGTAGGGAAGGTTATGGCTTTGCAGGATGGTCTGATGCTTTTGATTATGCTACCAACCAGAATGCTCATTTTTATGGTCCACAAGAAACCATTACTGTACCTACTGGAACTACTACTAATGGACTTAGCCTATATGCTGTATGGATTAAATCACAAGGTAGCTTACAAGATTCTACTAAAGTAGCACAGCTTTGTGGTACTGGTGCCGGAAGCCTAACCACTGCTCCTACTAATGGTACTGCAAATCTAGCATCTGTATCTGCTTTAACCGATAGCAGAGACAATGAAACCTATGCTATCGCTAAACTAGCTGATGATAAATGCTGGATGATAGAAAACTTAAGGCTAGAAGCAGACGACACCACTAGTGCAGAAGATATTGCTCTAGCCCAAGGCTATGGTACTAGTACTACTTATGGCAACTTCTCCGGTCTCGCTGATGCAGAATCAGCTAACTTCACCTACTCCACCACCGCTAACTCCCTCTATTACAGTGGTACTCAGTCAGGTACTGCTAGTATAAACATCGGCACATCAAATAATCCAGGTGATCGTATACCACGTTATAATAACCTTAATACTCCTGCTAATGCTAGTAATAGACCACAGAACCCTACTAGCAATACATTTACAAACAATAACACTACGGTAGGTATGTATAGTTATGGCAACTACTACACCTGGCACGCAGCCATAGCAGATCTCACCTACAATGGCACCAATAATAGTAGTGTATCAAATACTTCACTTTGTCCAGCTGGTTGGTACTTACCAAAAGGAGGTGATAAATCCAATGAAGCCAATAATGATTTCTGGTCACTAGTAGTTACTGGAATTAATGGGGGAACAAATCCAGCTAATTATGGAAGTAGTACTCAACCTTACTATACTGGTTCTCCTGAAGCTTCTGATATGTCTAAAGCTATAAGAGCTTATCCTAATAATTTCCTCTATTCCGGCAGCTTCACTACGTCGTCCGCCCGCGGTAGAGGTAGCTACGGCGACTATTGGTCGTCTACTGCGACTGCGAGCGATAGCGACACTAGCTACTACCTGTACCTGGGTAGTTCCAGCGTGTACCCAGGTACCAGTGGCGGCTATAAGTACCTCGGCTCCAGTATTAGGTGTACGGCCGGTACTTAAGATGTACTTTCTATTTTGATGTATAATATATAATATGCTGAGTAAGAAGTATCGGTTTCATTCGCGTGGGGGAGTGAGGTATGTATACCAAAAGGGAAAGACAGTAAGGACGCCTAGGATGTCTCTAGTTTTTGTGAAAAATGAAAGAGGTTTTACTAGGGTGGGTGTCGTAGTGTCAAAAAAAGTGGAGAAAACTGCGGTAGGTAGAAATAGAATTAGGCGAAGAATTTATGAAGCAGTAAGGCTCAATTTCGATAAGTTTCCTAAAAAGACGGACTATGTTTTTGTGGTTTATTCGAAAAAACTTGCCAAAATACCTTTTAATGAACTCGAGGAAACATTGGGGTTACTAGTAGAGCAGAGTAAGTTGTGATATAATTAGATTAATTATGAGTGTGAAAAAGTTTATCTACTGGTCGTTGTTTGTGGCTTTTGTAGTAGGCTCAATCATTACTGGCGGGCCATTTAATTTTATTGATTTGATAGTGGTAAGACCAATTGTAAATATACTGTTTGTAATCTTTAATCTGGTGCATGATTTTGGGCTTGCTATTATAATCTTTACTTTAATTGTAAAGCTTTGCATGTGGCCACTTTCTAGAAAACAACTAAATCAAACTAAACTACTGCGCAAGCTGCAGCCACAATTAACGGAGATAAAAAAGAATTGTAAAGGAAATAAGCAGTTAGAATCTTTGCAAACCATGGATCTTTATAAGAGATACAATGTAAAGCCTTTTGCTTCGATATTGACTATATTAATACAATTACCTATATTTATTGCAATTTTTTCGGCTATTCGGGTGATAGCAACACCACTTCCGACTGATAACCTAATGAACCGTGCATATGATATTGTAGCTTATGAAGGTTCAGAAATTAGGGCATTAGAAGAAAAACAAGAAGTTTATCTTGCTGATTTAGTTAATGACGAAGTTGCAAAAGAAGATAAGATAGCCTACGATTTTCACCCGCAACTGCTAGGTGTAATTAATCTAGATGTGAAAGCGAGCGATGTTTTAACTGGTAAGTTTTCGTGGAGTGCTCTATTTATACTAGTATGTGCCATCCTGGCATCTGTAATACAATATATAGCCACAAAACAACAAATGCCATCTGGTAAGTCGGAAAAGAAAAAGAAATTCCGTGAACTCTTAAAAGAAGCTAAAGATGGAAAAGAGATTGATGATTCGGACATTAGTAGTATGGCTACCGGACAAATGTCTATGATGATGCCAATAATGATGTTTGTAATCATGTTTAATCTAAATGGGGCTCTGGCTTTTTATTATTTCCTTAGTAATATAATTACTGTAGTGCAACAGAGAATTATTTTAAAGAGCATCGATAAAGAGATCGATGATATGACTGATAAGGCTGTATTAAAAGAGCTTAGAAAAATTCAAGAAGCTGAAGTGGTGGAAAATAAAAAAACAGGAACAAAAATAACTAGAATCTCCGCAAAAGATATTAAAAAGAAAAGGAGATAACAAATGAATAAAGACGAATCAATTAGATTTGCAGCAAAATACCTGGAGGACCTGCTTAGTTTCTTTGGGATTAATGTAGCAGTGTATTCTACGATTGACGATGAGGTGATTCAACTGTCGGTACCGTCTACATCGCTTAATTCGCTCTTAATTGGGCGAAATGCGGATAATCTAAGAGCGTTGCAGCATATTGTTTCGATGGCTTTAGTATCGAAAGAAGCTGAGATTACGAGGGTAAATGTAGATGTAGCAAACTACAAGAAGCAGAGGGCTGACAGGATTGCGGAAAAAGCAGAAGGGTGGATTGCGAAAGTACGTAAGACCGGTGAAAATATGATACTCGATCTTAATGCGGCGGATAGAAGGATTGTACATAAGGTAGCACAGGATTATTCGGATATTGAGACTCATTCGGAAGGGGAGGGAAGAGAAAGAAAGCTTATTATTAGTAAGGTGGATGTTGAATAAGCGAAGTAAATAATACTTTTTGGAACACACTCAAGGCCGTTCGGCCAAGCTTATGGTTCCAAAAAGTATTGTTCTACTTCTTTATTGAAATTCAATTATAATGAATGGGGTTTTATTGCTGGTTAAATATATTTTATTTGGCTTCAGATTCTGTTTTATTGATGATAATTACGAAATGATAATCTTGACTGATGTTAGTCGGAAGCTCTTCGAGTGATTTGGCGGTGGTGTTATATTTTTGTTCGAGGAGTTTTTTGACGCCTGGGGCAGTGTCTTTAACCATATATAATATATAGTCGCCTTCGTATTCACCTTCTGGGGCGTCGTCTATATAGATGTTTTGGTATTCGTCTTCTTCTAGGTTGTTCTTTTCGGCTGTAGCAAGACCAGGAGTTTCGGTTGCGTTAAGAACTAGAATAGAATAATCTTCGTAATCTCTTGGATTGCTACTAAACATTTTGGCAACATGATTTTGAATCCTTGTATAATAGTTGGCACCGCCAGCAGGTAGGACGTAAGAAATACCATTGATTGTACCGGTCGTCATGAGCATTTCTGGTTCGATAAGAGAAACTTGGCGGGCGGAATCAAAATCAAAATCCGACATAAGGTGTGCAAGGGTCCTCATTTCATCAAGAGAAAAGTTGGTGCGTAGATTGTCACCTAGAGTGCCGGCTAAATTAATAATATCGGTAATAGCGAGGCCATTTTCGAAAATCTTGTCTTTGATACCAATGAGAATTTTTTGCTGAGAGGCACCACGGGTAAAATCGCCAGAAGCGGTTCCGTGGCGAGCACGGGCAAGACCAAGGGCTTGTTCTCCGTCGATTGTGTATTCTTTGCCGGCTTCGAATACGGCATTTGTCCAACCGTAGTCAGCGATGTCTTCGTCTAGAGTAACATTAATGCCGCCTAGTGTGTTTACGATTTGTACGAGAGCACCCCAGTTAAGGTGAGCGTAATATTGGAAATCGATTCCTAAGATTCGGCTTACTTCTTCCATGAGAGCTTCGGCGCCGGCTTGTTCGTTGTCGTTATTCATATTATTACACCAGTAAACTTCGTTGATTTTGCCAGTAGCGGTGCAAGTGGGGGAAGCTTTAAGATCGCGGGGAAGGGAAAGCATGGCGAGATCGCCAGTTTCTTGATCTAGACTGATTACCATAATGGAGTCGGTAAGTTGGGCTCCGTCATGGGTGCCGTTACCTTCTTCGCCGTCCATATTATAGCCGCTTGTACCAAATGCTAGAATATTGGTGCGGCCGTTTTCGTCGGTTTTTAGGGGTTCGTATTTTTCTTCCTGGAAGACTAAATCTAGGATATTGCCTTGGCCGCCAGTGATTTTAGCGATAATATCGTTACCCCAAATGATAAACGCGATGCCGGCGCCAAGGACTAGGAGTAGAATAATTAGGATGATCGAAAGGGTAATTTTACGTTTTTTAGACATAGGTTTTTTCTGTTTTTTATTTTTTTCTAGTTGTTTTTTCTGGACCAGATTGTTTTTTGGATTATTTTCGGCGACTTCTAGTTTGCCGTTTTCGCTATTAAAGTCAAATGCTTGTACTGGTTTTAAAAAATCTTCTACGGCTTCTGATTCTTTTATAGTATTTAAAGATTCGGTCTCGATTAAATTAGTTGATTCTTCTGGTTTAGTTTTAGTTGACTTAGGAGTTTTGGACTGAACTTTGATTGATGTGGTTTTGCGGGGTTTTGTAGTTTTTGCAGAACTCTTGGTTTTTAGTGCAGTTTTAACGGTGGTTTTTTTACTAGGCGAGGATTTTTTTACGACCTTTTTTACAGAACTATTAGGGGTGGCCGTATTTTTTGAGACACGACGAGGACGTAGTCCATCAATTGATTTATTTTTTTCCATTGTTTATAATTATAGCATATGGGTTTAAAGTTAACAAAAAAACAATTAGCGGTATTAAACTTTTTGCAGGAATTTACAGAGACAAACGATTATTCGCCATCTTATCGTGAAATTATGGCTGGACTTGGACTATCGTCTGTGTCGGCGGTGGCTGAGCATGTAGATAATTTAGTGGCTAAGGGAGCATTGAGAAAGGTGCCAGGTGCGGCGAGGTCTCTAGAAATTCTAGATTATAAACACGAGGAAACCGTAAAACTGTTTAAAGAGCGAATGATTGGGTGTACGGAGGAGCAAAAGAAGGTTTTAGAGAAGGCTGCGGATATTTTAGGGTTGGAGCTTGAAGGGGAATAAACCAACTGGTTTGGGATTAGAACTTGGCACATGGTAGGCTAACTGGTTGATTATGTTTGATTTTTGGTTTCTAGTGGTTGATTTTGATCTAAGATAATATGGTAAAATATAGACATGAATAATAAGGGAAGGTGGGTGGCTGTTTGGATTGGGTTTTTTTTGGTGATTTCGACGGCGGTCGGGTTTTTGATTAAGGGAATTATAGACAATGCTTTATACAATAGATTTCCAGACAGAGGGGTACCAAGGATTAATATTGATTTAAATGGGGTGAGCCTGGATGAAATCAAGAGTGGTTCTAAAGAAACGAAGTATGAGGGGAATGATTTACAAATATATAATGGTGGTGAAATTTTGGAATATGGTGGAGTGGAGGTGAAGGGGAGGGGGAATGGTACTTGGGTACAAGAGAAAAAACCTTTTCAGATAAAGTTTGAGAATAAAGTGGATATGTTTGGGATGGGGGAGGCGAGGAAGTGGTATCTATTAAACAATGAGTTAGACGATGCGTATATTAGAAATGCAATAGCTTTTGATTTGGAAACAATGCTTGAGATTGATTATTCTTTTAGGGGTAGCTTTACGGAGCTATATATAAATGGAGAATATGAGGGGCTATATTTTTTAACTAATGCAATTGAAATCAGTAAAAACTCTGTTAATCTAAAAGATTCCATGGGTATATTAGTGGAACTTGATAATATTTATGGTCTTGGGGAAGATTATTATGTAACTAGTAATGGCGATATATTAGTAGTAAAAGATGTGTTAGATGAGGATAAAAGAGAAATAGCGGTAAGCGATTTTATGGTCACATATAACAAGCTTGAAGATGCTGTTTCGAAAAAAGATTACACAGAGATTGAAAAGCTAATTGATGTTAATTCATGGGCTGATTATTATTTACTTTCTGAATTTTCGGTTAATCCAGATGCTTACTGGACTAGTTTTTATTTTTATAAAGATGGATTTAATGATAAAATTCACGTTGGTCCCGGATGGGATTTTGATTTGGCTTTTTGTAATAAGAATTGGGGTAATTGGATTGGAGTGGTTTTTTATTCTACGGAAGAAACTATGGTAAGAAAACGAGAATTGCCATTAAGAGAAGAATATGAAAGAGAATCAAGCGATGATGTAACTAGTGGAAGTGGTTTTCTTTCTGAGATAATGTTTAGATTAACGGAAATACCTGAGTTTATTGACGTGATTAAAGCAGAGTTTCAACGAAAAATGTCTGGCCGCAAAGTGGAATATGTAACTCGTGTGAGGAAGCAAGCAGAAGAAATAGCTAAAGTTGCAGAGATAGATAATGAAAAGTGGGATAAAGGTGATTATTATAAGGAGGTAAATGAGATGATTGAATGGATAATGAAGAGGTATGATTTCTTTGAACGAGAATATGGTGTGGGTTTAGAAAACTCCGTAAACTTCTTATAATATCTTTTCTTTTATAAGGGTTATGGTATGATAATAATAGGAATTTTGTAATGATATCAAAAAAACGTAGACGCAGTAAAAAATGGATTTCATGGTTAATTATTTTAATACTTCTAATTGCTGCTTCTATAGTTTGTTATTTAGTTTGGGATAATTATTTTAATAATAAGCCCAATGAGCAAGAAGAACAGGAACAGACTATTAGCGAAGAAAAGAAGAAAGAAAAAGAAGAAGTAATAGATAATATTACGGAAGAAAACAATGATGAGGTTGATGACAAGAAAGTAATACAATATGAAGGTGATGATCCAAATCTAAGTGAAGAATTATCTGGATCGGTGACTTATGCTGGGGTTTTAAATGACAAAATTGCTATTAGAGTAAATATTGATCAATATTTAAGTGATGGTATTTGTGTTTTAAATTTAATGAGTAATGGGGATACAGTTTATGATGAGAGTGCTAATATTGTAAACTCAGCTTCTACGGCTACTTGTGAAGGATTTGATGTTCCTGTTTCGAATGTTGGAACTGGGGCTTATGGGATTGAAATAAGAATAACGTCGGGTGAAAAGAGCGGAATTATAAAAGGTGAGGTTGAAATCTAATGAGTATAAAGCATAGTATAATAAAGCGACGAGATAAAAGAATATGGTATCTAGTGGGTGGGGTTTTTGTTGCTGTATTTAGTTTTACTATTTTGGCGCAAAAACACGAAATATTAAATAATGATGCAGGTGCGGCAAATGTATCTGCATTTGATCCGGGTTATATTATTTCGGATTTTCAGATGAGTAATTATGATTCAATGAGTGAATCTCAGATTCAGTCTTTTCTCGAATCTAAGAATTCTTGTTGGGATACGAGTCTTGGAAGATATACGGCTGGAGATAAGGTCTCTTATTTCTCGGAGATATCTCCACCTAGAACTTGGCACGTAAGAGATGGTCATTTCGTATGTATGGCAGATGAAGTATTTGATGGTGGGACGGCTGCTCATATAATTTATCAAGCGGCGCAGGATTATCGAATTAATCCGCAGGTTTTATTGGTACTGCTTGAAAAAGAGCAAAGTTTAGTAACAGACACTTTCCCGCATAGTCAGCAGTATAGATCGGCTACTGGTTACGGATGTCCTGATACGGCGGCATGCTCATCGGAGTATTATGGATTAAAAAATCAGATTCGAAATGCAGCTGCACTATTTAGAACCGTACTTAATGGAGGATGGACAAATTATCCGCTTGGAAACAACTATGTACAATATAATCCGTCAGCTTCTTGTGGTGGTTCGGTGGTGAATATTAGAAATTTGGCGACTTCTGCATTGTATCGTTATACGCCTTATCAGCCAAATGCAGCAACACTTAGTGGATGGAGTGATGGTTGTAATGCGTATGGAAACTTGAATTTTTATAAGCTATTTGAGGATTGGTTTGGTGGAATAACCGACGAGGATGAACTTTCTGGTTGTGATATCTTTTGTGATATGCCAGAAGACAATCTTAGTGCTGAAGCTATAAGATGGATGTATGAAAATGGTATAACGAATTATTATTCCAAAAGGGGTGAGTTTTCTCCCGATACAAAAGTTGACACTGCACAATTAAACAAATTCTTAATTAGATTTCAAAATAAATATCCCGATAAGAAGGTTGATGATATTGATAATATATTAGAAACTGTCGATAAGGAAACGCCAGGATTATTATCGAGAGGTGAGACGGCCTTGGCATTGTATTTATTAAATGATATACCAGTTGATGCTGATGAGACTTTTAATGATTTACCAGATGACTACTATGGCCGGTTAGCGATTGATTGGGCTTACAACAACGGTATTACAAAATACTATAGTTCGCCTGGTGAATATGCACCATATATGCAGATAACTAGAAGAGAAGTTGCGATATTCTTATGGAGACTTGCTGGTTCACCAGATGTTGATATTTCAAATGCTAGTGAAATATTTGAAGATTTATCAGTTAATGATGAGTTGGGAACAAAGGCTATTATTTGGGCTTACAACAACGGTACTACAAAATACTATAGTTCGCCTGGTGAATATGCACCATATATGCAGATAACTAGAAGAGAAGTTGCGATATTCTTATGGAGATACGAAGATGAACCGTTGGCTTATGATAGTAATTTGGAAGATTTACCAAGCAATATTGAAATGGCGAATGCTATAAACTGGGCTTACACTAAAGGAATAACAAAGTATTACGCCAGAGAAGGTGAATTTGCAGACGGTGTAATAATTACAAGACGACAGATTGCTATTTTTCTTTATCGGATGAGTCTTCTTCGATAGGATATCCGATAGCGAATGCCATCGTAAGGATATTTGGACCAAAAATTTTGTGGTAATGATCTACATTAAAATCTCTAATATTCGGATTGGCAAAACAGCCGTGAATTCCGAGTGAAGTGGCAGTAAGTGCAAGTTGCTGAGAAACGACTCCGCCATCTAGATAAGGCATAAACTTTATTTCACCTTCGGCTTTGTAAGCTTTGGGATCTGCCGTAATTAGCAAGATGGCTGGTGCTCTATGAATCCAACCTACTCCACCAACTAGAATTCCTCCAAGAAGTGCTTTTTTGTCTCGATCGGTTATAACTTCGACTTTGATTGCTTTACGATCACAACTTGAAGGGGCCAATTCTACGACGGAAATTAACTCATCGATTATTTCTTGTGGTATTGGCTTATCATCAAAACGACGATTCGAGTGACGTTCCTTCATAATCTTTATGAGTTCTTCTTTTTTATCTAGTTGATGTTTTAAATATCTTTCTTGATATATATCATTTTCCATTACGTAATTATATCATATTGGTGTGTTATAATGTAAACAATGGAGAAGAAAAAACCAAAGGTTGGTGTTGCTTTACTTGCCTATAACCAGGGAGAGTTTGTTGACGACGCTATTGAGTCATTAAGAAAACAAACTTTTCAAGATTTTGAAGTTATATTGATTGACGATGGTTCTAATGATGGATTTACGAGAGAAAAGTTACAGTCGATAGAATATGACAAAATTTCAGAAAAACGTTTATACAAAACGAATCTTGGAAGTCCGAAACGTCGTAGGCAGTGTGATGAACTGATGAAAAATAAGTATATAATAGATTTTTGTGGTGACGATGTTTTGGACCCGACTTTTCTTGAAAAAACAGTAAAGTTTTTAGATAAGCATCCTTCATATGGCGCTGTGTGCACAAATTTGCGATTGTTTCGCGATAATCCAAGCGATTATTATTACGAGAAAAAGTACGACAAAAATACTATGAAATTCCCATATATGCTTGTATCTTGCAATATGTTAGGGTCTTCTTTGATGCGACGAGAGGCTTTGGAAGGCTTAAATCTAAATTGGCCGATGAGGACTCGATACGATTGGAATAGATGGAATGCTATGTTGAAGAATAATTGGAAATTGGGATTAGTCGAAGAACCTTTGTTCTATTATAGGCAAGTTGAAACATCATTGTCGCATATTGGTAAAAAAGAAGACGATAAAATTTTTAGGGAAGAATTAATAAAACGGTATGGTGGGGTGTTTGATGAATATCATATGGATATTATTCGGCAGTTATTCGAGGTACTAGCAGAGCTACAAGAGGGGAAGGATTGGCTAGATAAACAATATTATAGTTTGAATGAGGAAATAGAAAGATTAACGAAGTATAATGAAGACTTAATGGCGGATAATGAAAAGCTGAAAACTGAGATTGCAATCTTAAGTGAAACGAGGCGAAGTAAAATAAGAAGGAAACTTAAGAGAATGATGGAGAAACTGAAATGAAGAAAAAGATTGATTTAACCGTTGCGATAACTACACATACTGAGGGCCTAATATTACACAAAACAATGATGAGTATTTTTGAAGCGTTGGATAGGGTAGAAAAATCTGGATATGGTTATGAGATTGTTATCCATGTTGATAATGGGGATAATGCAACGATTAACTATTTGGATAGATATAAGAGTGATAAAAGAATTAGGATTTTTCAGAATAGTTTTGGTGATACTGGTTCTTCCAGGAACTTCGCCGCCAATAAAGCACGGGGCGATATGATTGCGTTTATGGATGGGGATGATTTGATTTCTCCAAATTGGTTCTTGGAAGCTTTAAAACTAGTGAAGAAATCAAAAAAAGATATTATCGTGCATCCGGAAGCAATTTTAACATTTGGGATGGATCAGCCTAACATTTTAACAATTCAACGCAACTCAAGATTACCTAAAGAAGAAGCTACTATACTGGCTAGTGGAAATTTATGGTGCTCTGTCTCACTTGCGAGGCGCAGTGTTTTTATTTCGACTCCATATAGAAGGTTAGGTATTGGTTATGGTCATGAGGATTGGATTTTTAATATCGATACTATTCAAAAGAATATCCCGCATAGAATTGCGGGTAATACGGTACTTTTTTATCGTCGTTCGGAAAACTCGAGATTATCGTCTGGAAATAATGATGGGGTAGTGATACCCGCCATGGATTTGTTTGATTTGAAGCAGATGGCTACTGTGCCGACACCGGAAATGGATGAGAGACTAAAACGTGCAGAAGCGGAGCAAGACGAAGATCAAGCTAAAAAGAAATGGACGGCGAGAAGGGTATACAAGGGAATTAGAAATAATAAATATCTGAATTTTTTCATTACGCCCGTAGCAAAGTTTACGTTGTGGACGATGGGTCGTTTGCCGAAAGACGATTCGCAAATAGGCAGCTTTAAAACGATAGTGCCGGACTGGGTGATAAAGGAGTGGGTAGCTGCAAACCATACCGAACCTCTATTATATCCATATAAGCAATTGCTTATAGATGCTACTTTATACGAAGCAGACGCACAATCATTAATTGGTGAAGCTTTTTGCAGATTGGCAAAAATGGTTAAAAAGAAACCGGATTATGTTTTTATTGTGCCATGGGTAGTGCGTGGTGGTGCGGATAAAGTATTATTCAATTATATTGAAGCTCTAAAAGAAAAGCATCCCGAATGGCATTTTGCGGTTATTTCTACGTTGCCAGTAAAAAACACTTGGGCCGATAAACTTCCGGATTGTGTCGATTTCATTGATTATGGAAATGTGGCCGCCGAGCTTTGGTCTGATGAAGCGAGAGATGAATTAATGTCAAGACTGATAGTCCAACTGCAATGCAATAAATTACATATAATAAATTCTGATTTTGGATATCTATGGATTAAGAAGCATAAAAAGCTGATTGAAGCGGAATATCGTTTAGATGTATCAATTTTTGCATGGGGATATATTGAGGGAAGTAATTTTGAGGCTGTAGAATCGTATGCTAATCCTCGTTTATTTGATATTTATTCGGCGGTTAGATATATTTTTACTGACAATCAGAATATGAAGGATTATTTGATAGATGTAAATGCTTTTGATGAAAAGAAGATAAAAGTACTATATCAACCAATTAAAGACATGGAAGTTGTCTCTCCGCACGAAGAATTGGTAGAAGAAGGAAAGATTAAGATTCTTTGGGCTGGTCGTGTAACTTCGGTGAAAATGCCGGAATTGGTGGCAGAAATAGGAAAGCGTTTGGACGAAAATAAGGTAACAATAGACGTCTATGGTGAAATTGATAAAACTGTCAATAAAGATATATTTGATGATATTCCGGCATTAAAATATTGTGGAGTATATAATGGATTTGAGTCACTTCCGATTTTTGAATATGATTTATTATTATATACTTCGTTATCTGATGGTATGCCAAATGTTGTTTTGGAAGCGGCAGCGGCTGGAATACCAATTTTGGCAAGTAACGATGGGGGAGTGGGTGAGTTTGTGCAGAACGAAAAGACCGGGATCTTAGTGGAGGATTATAAGAATCCTAAAGAATATATTGAGCGTATTAATGAGATCTCGAAGAATCCTAAAAAACTAAGTAAACTAGCAAAATCAGCACAGAGGCTTCTGAATAAACGTCACTCATGGCAAGCATTCCTTGACATAATTATAGATTAAGCTTGTTTAGTCTAAGTTGTATTTATATATTTAAAGTTGATACGATATCATGAATTAGTTTATCGTTTTCTTTATCGGTTCTGACTGCGAGGCGAATAAAGTTTTTGTTTTTAAATGCATCTTTAGTTTTGAGATCTTTAATGAATATCTTCTTGTTTAGCAGCTCGATGGCTAACTTTGTGGAATCGATATTGCCTAGGTCTACCATTAGGAAGTTAGCTTCTGATGAGTAAACATGACATTTTTTAGGGAGCGCTTCTTGTAGCTTTTTTATCATGCGCTTTCGTTCTTCGGCGATTTTATCGCAGGATAGAATGTAATCATTTTTGTATAGATTGGCGATTTGTAGGAAGTATTCGCCGTAAGAATTGATGTTCCAGACTGGTATTTTCTGTTTAATTTCTTGGATGAGAGCTTCGTTGCTAGAAGCTAAAACACCCAAACGGATACCTGGTACTCCGTAAGATTTGCTGATACTCTTAATAACGATTAGGTTGGGGAATGAATTGAGAATATCGTCGGTAATGAAAGTATAGCGTTTGTCGGGTTCGGAAAAATCAATAAACGATTCATCGAAAATGATGGTTTTGTTTTGGAGTTTAGCTTGGTTTAAAAGAGAAAGCATATCTTTTTCTTTTATGAAAGCTCCAGTAGGATTATCTGGATTTACAATGCACAAACAATCATGGTTTTGAAGAGCTTCTTTTAGGGCGTCAATATCATATGAATAATTAGTCTTCGCTAAGTTTAATTTATGTAGTTTACACTTATTAAAACAACGAGCATATTCATTAAAGACGGACTTTGAAAGGAGCATTTTACCAGTAAGAATATTACCGAGGGTTGATATTAATTCTGCGGCGCCGTTACCAACCACGAGGTGGTTAGTATCTACGTCATTAAATAGACGGCTTGCGCAAATGCAATTCACTTTTTGCCCAGAAGGATACTCTGAAATGAGAGTTTGGGAGAAATAATTGATTTTATTAAGTAAACCTTTGGTAGGGAAATATGGGTTAACCAAATAACAATAGTCTAGTAGCTCGTCGAAACGCCAATAACCACCAAAACGTTTTTGAAGATTATTAAGTTTGGTTTCGCCTTCCGAAAAGAGACAGGTACTAATATCTAGGTCTTGAGAATCGTCAATTTCATACCATTTTAAGTCGGAAACATCCAATGCTTTTAGGCTACTTCTGGATAGATGTGCAATGATTTTAAGGATTAATTCGTAATATTCGTTTTCGCCATACGCTTCAATATAGGCTTTAAGAAAAGGAACGAATTCCTTGTTGATAAAATGTTTGCTAAATTTGTAGATATTGACGGTTTTATAATATTTTTCAATATCACGATAGTTGAAATCTTTTTTCTCAATAAATTCTACAATACTATTGGTGTCTTGGTTGAGCTTTACGACGGTTCCATCCATCCACTGTTCATATTTGGCCACAGAAACCAGATTTGGTTCTTCATCTTCGACAATTCTTTTGATTAGCTCTGGTTCGTAAATTAAGTCAGATTCTAGGAGGATAGTGTCTTCTTTTTTGAATTCATCAATTGCTAAGAATAATGAGCAAATATTGTTAGTTTTATCATAAATAGGGTTATCGATGAAAACTAATTTTATTTGCTTAACTGCTGGATTATCGCAGTCATGCAAAAGGAATTGCTTGACGTTTTCACCTTTATATCCTAGGACTAAAATTAATTTATTAATTCCGGCGCCCACCAGAGCTTCAATTGCGCGTTCGATTAGTGTTTTACCGTTTACTTTCAACATGCATTTTGTGTTGTCGGACGTATACTTGCCGAGACGCTTGCCCATGCCGGCGGCTAGAATTAACGCTTGCATAGTAATTTACCTTTTTTTAATTTCGATATCGTCGGATTCGACTTCCTTTTTCTTGTTTTCGTCGACGCCAAGTTTTTTGTTGACTTTCTTCTTTGCCTTTCTAAAGTAGAGACCAACGAATGCGCCAACTGCGATAATGATGCCGGCCCCAGCTTGAATGGCATAGGTCATAACTGATGGATCGATATAGCCAAAAGTTGATATTATATTCATTTTTTCTTCCTTTCTTTAACTTTAGCTTGCACGCATTTGATAATATATTCAGCGCCTATTTCCGCACTATTCCCTATATTATATACCGAATTCTTCCTAAGGGCGGATATTTTTTTCTGATATTTTGTGGGATCTTTGAGTATTTTTTTAATAATAGAGTCAATATTCTTAGCGTCCTTGACCTTGATGACTTCGCCGATTTGTTCTCGCGCCCAGATATTGAATGGTTCAACCTTGATTTTTTCGTATTCAGGGTTCATGACTTTCATGGGCGTATCTATAGATATAACCGGCTTTTTGGTAGTGAAGGCATATTCGTATCCAATACTAGACCAATCCGTAATTAATAAGTCTGCATTAAACACTGAATCCGTATTGGAAAAATCTGTCTGAATGACGATATTAGTATTATTGTATTTCTCTTTCATCTTTTCAAATAGATCTTTCATATGGCGAACTTGTTGAGGGTGTGGTCTTACAATGACTTTATATTTTTTACCTTTGACGGATTTTAATATTTTATCCAAACATAAGTCGATAATATTATCTTTTTGCCACGATGGAGCAATCATGACGGTTTTCTCTTTGCTGGATTTTTTCTTGGTTTTCTTATATTCTGAGATCATGTCGTCTAGTAGTGAATAACCCCAGTCTATAATTTTGCGATTTTTTAAATTGTAGACTTCATTGGTCTTTTCGCATTCCTCGCGTTGATGTTTACCGGTTACAAGAATGGAATCATAATTATCCATTGACCCTTTACGCATGGTGAGATTTAGACTATCAATTCCGTGAGGCACATAAATATATTCGATATCTTTTCGGATATAACTGCGTTTGATGTGATAATTATTAATATCTGGCATAGTCATTACGACAACATCAGCATCCATTTTCATCATTAGGGTAATAAGTTTTTTCTCTTCGATATAATATGGTTTGATGTGTTTTTCGGTTTTGGCGAGCTCAAAGATTTGATCGTTGTAATCGCTAGTAATATAGTGAATTGTAAGATTGGTATTGTTGAGGATGTATTCTATTATACCTTTGTAATACTTATAAAAACCGTTACTTTCAGAATAGAAAACAAGTTTTTTATTGGCGATAGAAAAGAATCTTTTATAATCATCTTTTTCTTTTTTTATCTGTTCCTTGGTACGTTTGTGGGATTTTGCGATGTTTTCGAGTTCTTTTAATTCCTGGCGTGATTTGTCTAGCGCTTTATAGTCGACATGCTTTTTAGGATTAATGAAAATGTTAAGAATCCATTGTTGGAAGATAGCCATGAGATTGCTGGCAGTCCAATAGAGGGCTACTCCTGCTGTAACAAATGTGCCTAGATAAACCGACAATCCGACCGATAAAACAAGCATGCCGTATTTATTCCATTTAGATTGTTCGGCTTGAAGAACATTCATGATATTTTGGCTAATACAAAGTGCGAGGGCAGAAAGACCGGCAATAATAGGAATCCAGATAGCAGTTCCACCATTTTCGGAGGCAATCCAGCGTAGGTTAAAGCCAAGGAAATAATAGTCGAGATTCTCAACTCCAATATATAGAGTAGGGTTTTTAACGATTTCTACTATACTCAGGAGTAGAACGATTTGCGCGATAAGCGGCACGAGGGAGGCTAAGGGATTATATTTATATTTTTTGTATATTTTTGATTCTTCCTCTGCGATAGTATCTTTGTCGCCAAAATATTTTACTTTGAGGAGATTGATTTCGGGTTGCATTTTTACCATTTTGATAGAGTTCTTTTGAACCCAAATCGAAATTGGTAGAAGGATTATTTTGCTAATTAAAGTGAATAAGATAATTGCTGCGCCATAATTACTTACGACACTGTAGCATAATTTCATAATCCAGCCGAGAAAATCAACGAAAATCATAGATTATACTCCCTTCCAGTTGGTTGTAGCTTTTTGTCTTCCCAAGCGTTACCAGTTTGATTATATTCGATTAATCTATCTTCTTCGCCAAATCCATTATATATGTGGCGTCGAATCCGACCTGAGGTTGGTATGTTTTCAAATATTTCATCGCTTTTTTTATTGTTAAGTAGCTCTATAAATGCATCGCTGAGATCTTCGAAGGATATTTGTTTTTGAGAGACTGTCATTTTGTTGTGTTTTTCATTGGTTCCCTTAATGTAGAGAATTGGATTGGCACGGCTACTTGTTCCATACCAAAACCCGTGATCGGCCATAATGATGATAGTGGAATTATTATACGCGTTATTGTTTTTTAGTCTGTTTAGATAATTTTCGATTATTTTCATATTTGCTTCAAGTTTTTGTTCGTAGGTGCCATCATTTTCTGGGATGGGTTCGAGATTCTCGGTGACATTAAATGGCGTATGGCCGCCTTCGATATGTATAAAACTGAAGTAGTTTTGGTCGGTTTTTTCTGTGGGTCGTCTGAGGTAGTCATTATAAAAAATCAAGTTATCCCATTGAAAAACGTCATTAATCGGTTTTGTTTCTGAGAAGTCTAAGGTTTCAATTTTGGAAAGATATTTAAGTGGAAAAGGCAGTGATTTATAAAGAATATATTTAATTTCTTGTTTTAGTAATGCTTTCTTTTTAATACTTCCGCTTGACGGACTTTCTATATTGTTGAACTCTGTAGCTTTTTGATTATTCCAAGTCAGTTCATATTCGTAAAAATTTTTGTTATATCCTTTTTCTGAGAGCTTTTTGAAAAACTCGGAATTATTATAAGCATTAGTCGAGTATTCGGCAAAAGATGTTTGATTTTCATTCCAAGTATTCGAAAAAATAAACGGAATTGAATCTCTTGTATAGGAGTATGCCGATACGGTATCTGGGTAATAGGAAAAATCCTTTAATGCTTGTTGGTAGGATTCATTAGCTGAAACTACTTTATCGAATTGTACAGAATCAACAGCGTCAAGAAGTAATATGACGAAGTTATTTCTATTGGAAATAAGATTAATATTTTTTGTGGTAGAAGTAGCAATGAATTCTTTTGGCTTAAAAACGTCGGTTGTCATTGCGGTGGAAGCCAGTGATAAGAATAGAATAAAGACGATGGCCGCAACTAAAGTGGACGCGTATTTGATAGTTTTATGATAGCCAGCTTTTTTTATTGAAACAATTAGTGCGATAGCAATTATGGCACAGGTTGCTATTGAAATTATATTTGCAGTTTTACTACTCCAGTCTGGATTAGTGCCGTCTAAAGGTGGCAAAAATCCAGCAAGGAAATTGCTGTGAATATATGCACATAGAAAGCAAAATATTGCAAAAATGATAGCCCAATAATACGTCTTTTTAAGAGCTGTTTTTTTTGACAGAAAGAAAAATGCAGTAAATATAATGAAAAGTATTATGGTGGTTAATGAAAAAAATAATAATGATGGAAATATAAGCACGTAGAAGTCGAACCAGAAATCGTTTATATTGTTTGCATATAGTGTTATTGGCTCATTTATAAATAGCATAAAGCCGATAGCACACGATATTAGGCATGCATAAATAAGTTCTTTTGTTTTTATAACTCCCTTCATATGAATTAGATTGTACCATACTTTAGTGGATTAGTTTACCAAAAATTTATTTGTGTTGTAATGAGCGGTATGACTAGGGTAGGGCAGCAATAGGGTATATAAAGTATTTGTGTGTATGGTATAATGAAAAGCATGAGTGAGAGTGAGTTTAAGCTAAAAATCTTTGTTTCATGCCACAAGCCTGCAAAGATAATTTCAAATAAACATCTTATCCCAATACAACTGGGGGCTTCAGAGGCTAAAACGAAAATTAAAGGCATGATTCAGGATGATGCGGGAGATAATATTTCAGAGTTAAATTCTATGTATTGTGAAATGACGGCGCAGTATTATGCATGGAAAAATGTTGATTTAGATTATTATGGTTTCTTCCATTACAGGCGGTATCTTAGCTTTAATAGGAAGAGATTTATAGAAGATGAATTTGGAAATGTGATAGAAGCTTACCCAAGTGATGCCATGATAAAAAAATATGGTTTCGATGAGAAGATAATTGAATCATTAGTGAAGAGATATGACGTAGTGATACCGGAAAGAAAGAATCTGCAAAGATTAGAAGGACGATGGAATTCTGTTCGAGAGCATTATAAGACAGCGCCGCATCTTCATGTTGAGGATTTTGATTTAATGCTTGATATTATTGATAAGAAATATCCAGAGTATAGTAAAGTTGCGCATGATTTTGCAGATGGGCACACAATGTGTTTTTGCAATATGTATATTTTAAAGAAAGAATTATTCTTTAAATACTCAGAGTTTGTGTTTGGTGTTTTAAAAGAGTTTTGCGAACGCGCCAATATGGAACGATATGACACTGAAGCTTTAAGGACACCAGGTCATTTGGCGGAAAGACTATTTAATATCTTTCTTTTGAAGCTCGAGAAAGATGATCATGATTTGAAAGTACTCGAGCTACAGACTGTTTATTTTGAAAAAACAGAACCGCAAGAAGTATTGGCTCCAGCTTTTGATGACAAAAAGAAAACGATTCCGATAGTTTTTGCAGCTGGTAATAATTATATGGCGATTTTTGCGACTTGCTTGCAGTCGTTAATTGACCATTTGAATAAAAATTATAACTATGATGTAGTTTTGATTCAGACAGATGTAAGTGATGATAATAAAAAGATTCTACAAAGTATGTGTGGATCATACAATAATTTGTCGCTTAGATTTTTCGACGCGGCATGCTTACTGTCTGGATACAAACTAAAGGCAAATGCGCATATTAGTGAAGAGACATATTACAGATTCTTGATTCAAGAGGTGTTGCCAGATTATGAGAAGGTATTATATCTAGACAGCGATTTAGTGATAAATGGTGACATCGCAGACTTATATGAAACCGATATTAGCGATTATATATTGGCGGCGACTCGTGATCCTGATTTTCTGGGTCAAATAAATGACGCCAATCGAGAAACGATGGAATATGTTAAAACTGATTTTAAGATGAAAGATCCATATAATTATTTCCAGGCTGGCGTCTTGTTATTCAATGAAGATAGAATGCGCAAAAAGCATTCTTTGGCGGAGTGGCTGGATCTTGCTTCAATACCGCATCTATATAACGACCAGGATGTATTGAATTTGGAGTGTGAGGGTGAAGTAAAATATATTGATATGAAGTGGGGGATGATTGTCGACCATGATCATAGTAGAGTTAGGGATGTTATTAGTTATGCGCCGGATAAAGTTCAGAAAGAATATGCGATAGCTCATACTAATCCAATGATTATTCACTATGCTGGCTTCAAAAAGCCATGGTATGACCCGACTGAAGATTACGCGCAGGAATTCTGGAAATATGCGAGGAAGACGGTTTACTATGAAGAACTTCTGCAGCATATTACGAAGTTTTGGTTAAAGATGGAGGGGATGAATAGTAAAATGATGCGGCGAGGGATTAAGGGTAAAATGAAGGAAAAAGCGGTAAAAGCTTATTTTGCAGTTATCCCTTATGGATCAAAAAGGTGGCGAACACTAAGGAGATTGCGTGGTAAAACATTCTAAAGCATTAAGACCAAAAATATCGGTATTGGTGCCAATATACAATGTGGAAAAATACTTAGATGAATGCTTGAGCAGTTTGGTTGGGCAAACTTTGAAAGAGATTGAAATAATATGCATAAATGATGGTTCAACAGATAATTCTTTGGAAATCATTAAGAGTTTTGCCAAAAAGGACAAACGAATAGTAATAATTGATAAAGAAAATTCTGGTTATGGTAAAAGTATGAATATGGGGCTAGATAAAGCGACGGGCGAGTATGTTGGAATTGTGGAATCGGATGATTTTATAGCGCAAAATGCATTTTATGAGATGTACAAAATCGCTAAAGAAAATGACGTTGATGTAGTTAAAGCGAATTTTCATAAATATGTAACAAAAAAAGGTGGTAGCACTGGGACAAGTGAACTTTTTTTAAAGAACGAAATTGGGAGGATAGTTAATCCTAGGGAATATCGTCATATTTTTTATCAGCAGCCAAGTATTTGGAGTGCGATTTATCGGCGTACTTTTTTAAACAATAACAAAATAAGATTTTTGCCTTCGGCTGGAGCATCGTATCAGGATGCTGGGTTCAATTTTAAAGTATTTGCTATGGCGAAAAGAGTCTTTTTTATGGACGAAGCATTTTTGTTTTATCGACAAGATAATCCGAATTCATCCGTGAAATCTGCAGGAAAAATATATGCAGTGAAAGATGAATATGATGAGGTAGAAGATTATTTGAAAGAACGAGATTTGATGGATGAATATGGAACAACGCTTGCGATTGTGAGGATGAGTGGATATATTTGGAATATGCGAAGATTAACAAAGGAAGCGGCCTTAGAGTTTAGTAGCGTAGTTAAGGAAGATTATTCTAGATATAAGAAGGCTGGATACTTAGATGTAAAAGGATTAGAAAAAGATGCAGAATTTATTGTAAACAATTTAGCAGTTGTGAATCCAGAAAAGTTTATAAAGATAAGATCTTTATATGAATTAAACGATAAAGTAAAGACGAAGTTGCTAAATGCTTGCAGGAAAATGGCAAAACATAGCAAGAGGAGGGAGAGTAATGATTAAAAAATATGATTATTTAGTAGTGGGAACAGGGATTTTTGGTGCTACGGTAGCGGAAAGATTGTCTAGTGCTGGCAAAAAGGTGTTAATAATTGATCGGCGTCCACATTTAGCAGGAAATATATATTCATATACAGATGAAGAAACTGGAGTAGAAGTGCATAAATATGGATCTCATATTTTTCATACGGAAATAGATGAAGTCTGGAAATATATTACTCAATTTGCTGAGTTTAATGATTATGTTCATACAGTAAATACCCGACACAAAGGAAAACTTTATCCTATACCGATTAATCTTGATACGATAAATTTATTATACGAAACAAACATGACGGCAGATGAGGCTGAAGAATTTGTAACTAAAGAAGCGGAAGATGGTAAGAAAAAATATGGAATAGTTGAGCCGCGAAATTTTGAGGAGAAGGGAATTAGTTTAGTTGGTGAAAAACTTTATAAAGCCTTTTTGAAAAACTATACGGAAAAACAGTGGAATACTTCAGCAATTAATCTGTCGGCAGAAATACTCAGTAGAATACCGGTAAGATTTTCGCATAATAATAGGTATTTTATGACGGCTAAATATCAAGGAATCCCGAAAGGGGGATATACTAGAATGGTTGAAAAGATGTTAGAGTCTAGGAATATCGATGTAAAACTAGGCATAGATTTTAAGGATATCAAGGAAACTTTGCCTGACGAAATAACGATTATTTATTGTGGTCAGGTGGATGAATTACTAGATTATGAATTGGGTGTTTTGCCGTGGAGGTCGTTAAGATTTGAGAGTGAGAAGACGGAAAACGGACTTGGAGAAGCGGTAATAAATGAAGCTGATAGTGATGTTCCTTATACTAGAACGCACGATTATAAGTATTATCAGATTCATCAACCTGAGATTGTGAAACAAAAGATTTCTTATATATCGCGAGAGTATCCAACTGATTTTAGTAAGGGCGGAGAAGCATATTATCCAGTGAACAATGAAGAATCAAGAAAACTGTACGATGAATATGTTAAGTTGTGTAATAAAAAATATCCAAATATGATTCTGGGCGGGAGGCTTGGAGCTTACCAATACTGGGATATGGACAAAGCGATAAAGAACGCTATGGATTTAGTCGGTGAATTATCTTGATTGTTTATATAAGAAAAAGGAGGAAAAACAATGAAAATTTTACTAACTGGAGGGACTGGATTTATTGGATCTCATACTGCTATCGAGCTAATCAAGCTTGGTTATGAAGTGGAGATAATGGATAATTTGTTTAATAGCAAAATTACGGTGCTCGATAAAATCGAAAAAATCTCTGGTGTGAAGCCTAAGTTTTATAAAGTGGATTTGCTTGATAAGGAAGGAATGGACGATGTGTTTTCTGAAGGTCAATATGATTTGGTAATTCACTTCGCTGGCCTAAAGGCTGTGGGTGAGTCGGTAGAAAAGCCTTTAAAGTACTATGAAAACAATGTTTGTGGAACGATTAATCTGCTAGAGTGCATGAAAAAGCATGGTGTTAAGAAAATTATCTTTTCATCCTCGGCGACGGTGTATGGCGACCAGGGGGTTGCGGAACTTACGGAGGATATGCAAACTGGCGTAGGGATTACGAATCCATATGGTGAAACAAAGCATATAATTGAAGAAATCTTGAAAGATGTAGCAGAGGCGGAGCCGGAATTTGAGGTGACGATTTTAAGATACTTTAATCCGGTAGGTTCGCATCCGTCTGGGCTGATTGGTGAAGATCCAAACGATATCCCTAATAACTTAATGCCAATCATCATGAAAGTGTCGACTGGAGAGATTGAAAAATTAAGGATTTTTGGCGACGACTACGATACGGTCGATGGGACTGGTGTGAGAGATTATATTCACGTAGTGGATCTTGCTAAGGGTCATGTGGCGGCCGTAAACAAAATGAAGCCTGGCGTTTCGATCTATAATCTAGGGACCGGAAAGGGAACTTCGGTGCTTGAAATGGTGACGGCTTTTGAAAAGGCGAGCGGCAAAAAATTACCATATGAGATTGTAGGGCGAAGAGCTGGTGATTTGGCAGAGGTGTATGCTAATCCTGATAAAGCGAAGAAGGATTTAGGTTGGACGGCTGAATTAACAATTGAAGATGCGATGAATGATACTATAAATTACCTAAATTGCCTTGAAGAAAAATGAAGCCTTTAATATCTATCGTTGTACCAGTTTATAATGTAGAAAATTATATTTTGAAATGTTTAAACTCTTTAATTAAACAGAATTATAAGCAAATTGAAATAATATTAGTGGATGATGGATCGACCGATGAATCTGGGAAGATTTGCGATGAGTTTAAAGAAAAAGACGATAGAATAAGAGTTTTTCATAAAAAAAACGGTGGATTATCTAGTGCGAGAAACTATGGAATAAAGAAGGCGAAGGGCGATATTATTGCGTTTGTTGATTCGGATGATTATGTGAAGGATGGTTTTGTTTTAGATTTATACAGAGGAATGCAGGCTGGTAATGCGGATATTGTGATATGTGGTTACAATAATGAAAAACCGAAAAACGAAACAATAAGTGGGAAAGAAGCCACAATTCGTTTGTTAACGAAGCAAGAAAATATCGACATCATTAGTTGGAATAAGTTATATAAAAAGAAATTGTTTACCGATAATAATATTATCTTTCCGGAAGGAAAGAAGCATGAGGATACCTTAACGACTTATAAATTGATGTCAAAAGCGAAAAAGGTTACCTACATAGACGAATCTTTATATATATATGTTGAGAGAAAGGGAAGTATAACTGCTAGCGAAAAAATTGAAGAACGTTTATTAATGAGAGAAAAAGCGGCAAAAGAGGCGGTGGAATATTTGGGAAACGATAAAGATCTGAAAGCAGCGGCGGAGGTGGGTCTGCTTTGGGCAAAATACAATTTTTTGAATTATGCTCTAAAAAAAGAAATTGATGAAAAATATGAAAAAGAAACTTTAGTTTGGTTTAAGCAGAATGTGGCTAATTATAAGAACAATAAATATATGACGGCTAAATTAAAAACCTATAATCTAATGAGCACTAGGTTTGGTGGATTATTGTATAAGATATTTCGTAAAATATAGTTTTATAACTATTGCCACAATTTAGTGTAGGCGTCGGCGATTTTGTTGGGGTCACCTTCTTTAACTATGAGACCGTTATCGATAAGGATGGCGCGGGTACAGAATTTGCGAACGTTTTCCATTGAGTGGGTAACAAGGATAACGGTTTGATTTCTGTCTTTTAAGGAATTAAAATAGTCTGAACATTTTTGCTGGAAAGCGGCATCGCCGACGGCAAGGACTTCGTCTAAGAGAAGGATGTCGCCCTTAGCGCGAATAGCGATAGAGAAGGCAAGACGGACTTGCATGCCAGATGAGTAGTTTTTGAGTTTTTGATCCTGAAAATCTTTAAGTTCGGCAAAATCCCAAATATCATCATACATTTTGTCCATTTCTTCGTTGGAGAAGCCAAGTAGAGCACCATTCATGTAAACGTTTTCGCGACCAGTGAGCTCCGGATTAAAGCCTACGCCTAATTCGATAAAGGGAACTAAGGTGCCATTAATTGTGATTTCGCCTTTTTCTGGATAATAGATGCCGGCTAGAATTTTAAGAAGGGTAGATTTACCGGAGCCATTGCGGCCGACGATACCTAGGAATTCTCCTTTTTTAACTTCGAAATCTATACCTTTTAGAACTTTTTGTTCTTTATATCCCTTGATGCCACGTAGGCGATTAAAGAAAGCTTGTTTTAGGCCGAAAGCTTGCTCGGTTGGCAGTTTAAAACTCTTATGGAGATTCTTAACTTTAATTGCTAAATCTGAATCGTCGTTGATTTCTGTGCGAGTACCGATTTGTCTTTTCATTATACTTCCTCCGCGAAGAATTTAGATTTGCGACGAAAAGAAATGGCTCCAATAATAAGTATTATAAGTACTAGAGTGATTGGGATAAGTGATAAGAAGGGGTTGCCGAGATAATTCCAGGTAGTAATGGTTTCGTGAGTGATGAGGCCAAAGCGTATGTCTTGAATTGCTTGCGAGATTGGGTTAAGAAGGATGACTTTAGCCGCTAAAGCACTTGTGGAAGCTACCATTGAGATTGGATAAATAATTGGGACGGCATAGAATAGGGCTTGAGTGAGGACATCCCAAATAGAGGTGATGTCGCGATATTTAACGTTGATTGCTCCTAGGAAGAAAGCAAGGCCTAGTGATAAGAGATATAATTCGAGAATTGCCGGGATGGCCAAAAACCAAGAAAGGTTAAATTCTACGCCATTAATAAGGGCAAAGATTATAATAACCGCTAGATTGATAAGCATATTAATAACTGCTGTAAGAGTGGCTGAAACAACGACTATGTATTTTGGAAAACTAACTTTACGCAATAAGTCGCCGCGGTTAACTATTGCCTGAATGCCTTGGGAAGTACATTCGGTAAAAAAGCTCCACATTGAGGTTCCGCATAAGAGATAGACAGAATAATGGGGAATGTCACCGCCAATGCGAAGGAGTTTTGCAAATACAACGTAGAGAATCGCAAACATTAAAAGTGGGCGAAGTAGAGCCCAAAGATAGCCTAAGACAGAGCCCTGATACCTTAACTTAAAATCTGTTTTAGTAAGCTCTTTTAGTAGGATGCGATTTTTACGATTAAGAACTTTTGGTATACCCATACCATGCTATTTTATCATAAAAACAGTTATTATTGTATAATGAGGATATGAACTTGCCCTTAGTAAGTATTGTGATACCGGTTTATAATACTGGTGAAACCGCGAGTAAATTAATCAATAAATTTTTGAATGATAAATATGAGAATATTGAATTGGTTGTGGTGGATGATGGCTCAAAGGATAATTCTCTTGAATTGCTAAAACAAATAAAATCGAAAAAATTGAGATTATTTGGTAAAGAAAATGGTGGCCCAAGTTCGGCGCGAAATTACGGAGTTAATGTTGCTAAGGGAAAATATATATTATTTGTGGATTCTGACGACGACGTAAAAGATGATTTTGTATCCAAAATGGTTGATGCGATTTGTAAACCCGGTATAGATTTAGCAATGAGTGGAGTTAAGTTTATTAGAGATAATGGAAGGATGAAAAAAGATGAATTTTTGGATGAGTTTAAACGTGAGAAAAATGAAAAAATAAAATCTTTTGCGCTGCGGAGTATGCTGAGTGACGGAAGAATGTATCCGGCTTTTAATAAAATGTTTAAAATGGATATTATAAAAAGATATAGAATAAGATTTGATGAGACGATGAGTTTTGGCGAAGATACAAAATTTGTGCTAGATTATATCAGTAAAATGAACGGAGAAATTGTGCAGATTTTGGAGCCACTCTACATATATAATGTAGGGACGAGCACAAGTACGGCCAAAAGATTAGAGGGAAATTGGGATAATTGGAGAAAAAGCTATAAGAATTTGCAAAGATGGATTGATTCAGGCGACCTGCATCAGAAACGTTTATTAATGATGATTTATCTGAGGTGGCGTTACTCTTGGATGAGGGCAAAACTACTTAAATAGTTTATAAGCAAGTTGGAAGAGTTTAGGGCTAAATAGTGCGAGGCGTAGAGCGAGCTTGTCTCTGGCGGTAGCCTCGGGGTTTTTAGTAATGTAATCTTGGTGGGTTTTGAGGTAATTTGTAATGACTTTGGCTTCTTTGTGGCTAAGAGGAATCTGGCGTAAAATTGAAAATCTTGCGCGCATACGTCTTTTGTTTGTAGTATTTTTAAGATCGGGATAGAGTTTATTGATGTCATCACACATTTGGTTAGTAAAAGTGATCAAAACTAGTTTTTTTGAATTAAATGCTTTAGCGGTGATACTGCTTTTGTGCTGCAAATAATTGTAGTACTCTTGAGGGATAAAGACTATTTTTTTGGCTTTTAGGAATAGTTTATACGTAGTATTCACGTCTTCGTGGAGTTTGCTGATTGGGAATTTAATATTATTAAAATAGGTTTTTGGGAATAGCTTCATAGTAGAAGAGACCATAAAGCCCTCTTCTTTTAGCATGGCTTTTAGGGCCTCCTCTGTGGTAAAGATTTTCTCTGGGTAACTTTGATTAAAGTGGGTGATTTTACCATTTGGATAAACCTCCTTGAAAGAACAAGCGGCAATATCTGATTTGGTTGAGGTGGTCGCGTCAAGAAGGTGTTGGATCATGAAATGCTCTATGGTATCATCGCCGTCGACAAAAGTAATATATTTGCCGGTTGCCTTTTTTAGGCCGGTATTGCGCGCACCGGAAAGGCCGGTATTTTTTTGGTGAATAACTTTAATGCGAGGATCCTTTTTGGCGTATTCGTCGGCGATTTTGCCAGAATTATCAGTAGAGCCATCGTCTACGAGGATGATATCGAGATTTTTGTGAGATTGATTAATAATGGAATCAAGGCAATCTTTTAGATATTTTTCGGAATTATAGATAGGGACAATGACGGAGACTTTGGATTTTTGGGGTTTAGGGGTGTAGGTTTCGAATTTGGCGGAAGCATCTTTTTGAAAAACGAATTTATCATAGAAGAGGAAATTAAGAATCATAATAACGACTGAAGTTAGAACGAAGGCGCCAGTGGTGAGTACGAATTCGTAAGAAAATGGGAGATGAATGGCTGAAGCGATGTTGTAGACAAATTCGTAGAGTGGTGTAAAAATACTAAAAAATTGCGTGAGGGAAGGGCTAATTATGATGGCGAGCATAGCGTTCCAGATGAAGAATCTGATAATAGATGCTTTGGTGACGTTACGCTCTTTCCAAGTGATTTTTGAATGAGCGATATAAGCGACGATGACGGTGATTGTGGTGGCGATGAGATTGGAGAGCCAAAGAAGATCATTATTTTTAATAATAAGATTAGCGATGATAGCGTAGAGAATATAGTTGAAAGCCGTAATGCCGATGCCGACGAAAAAATATCTAGTGGCGTGTCTAGAAGTTTTGATGTCGGATTTGGCCGTTTTTGATTCCTCTCTCTTCATTTCCATTATTATATCATATGGACAACTCTTAAGTTTTTTGATATAATATACGCGTTTAAAAACGGGTAGTTAGCTAAAAAGGACGATATATGAATGACAATTATATAAAAGTAAGAGGAGCAAGGCAGAATAATTTAGCTGATCTTAATGTGGATATTCCGCGAGATAAGCTAGTAATTATTACTGGACTATCTGGGTCGGGGAAATCGTCCCTTGCTTTTGATACTATCTATGCCGAAGGTCAGAGACGGTATGTAGAATCACTAAGCTCGTACGCGAGGATGTTTCTTGGGGTGATGGATAAGCCTGAGGTGGATTCTATTACGGGGCTTAGCCCGGCGATTTCGATTGATCAGAAATCAACTTCTAGAAATCCGCGTTCTACGGTGGCTACGGTGACGGAAGTATATGATTATCTGAGGCTTCTTTTTGCGAGGGTTGGGGTGCCGCATTGTCCAATTTGTCATAAAGAGGTGAGTCGGCGTAGTGTGGAGGATATCGTAAATGAGGTAATGAAATTGCCATTTGGAGCTAAACTGATGTTACTTGCTCCAGTTGTATCGGCGAAAAAAGGTGAGTTTTTACATATTCCAGAGCAATACACAGCTAAGGGTTATTCAAGAGTTAGGGTGGATGGAATTATTTATGCTTTAGACGAATTTCCGGAATTAAACAAAAATGAACGTCATGATATAGAAATAGTGGTGGACAGATTCGTGCTAAATCCGGAGCTGAGAAGTCGAATTACTAGCTCGATCGAGCAGGCTCTTGAGATGGGACAGGGAATTATTCAGCTACTTCGCGTAGTAGATAATTCTACTGCGGTGGGGGAATCTAGAATTTCGGCAGAGAATACTGAAGTATTAACTTATTCACAGCGTTATGCTTGCCCTGATCATCCTGATGAGTTAATTCCAGAATTAACTCCTAGACTCTTTAGTTTTAATGCGCCAGAGGGGGCTTGCCCGGTATGTACGGGGCTTGGGTCGAGAATGGAGATTGATCCGGGACTAGTGTTTAACAAAAATTTAACGATAGCAGAAGGTGGAATTCGACCATTTAATAGGGTACAACAGGACTCTTGGTGGATGAAAAGGCTGATGCAGGTAGCGCAAAAACATGGATTTTCGGTACATGTACCAATTGGCGAATTAACGGAAGAACAGCGGCAATTAATAATGTATGGTACGGGCGACGAAAAGTATGAAATGAGGATTAGTGGTTCGGGAAGATTTGCAGATGGTACTGTGTATGAAACTACGTATGAGGGGGTGATCCCGACACTGGAGCGTAGATACAACGATCCGAAGATTTCTGAATTCATGAAAAAAGATATTGAACGTTTTATGCGGGTGCATGAGTGTCAAGAGTGTCATGGTGCGAGATTAAAGCCGGCGGTACTAGCCGTAACAATACACGATTTAAATATCGTGGATATGTGTAATTTGGACGTAGATGCTACGCTTGAAGTTTTGTCGCAGGATTTAGGGTTTTCGGAGGCTGAAAATTTGATTGCGGCTCCAATATTAAAAGAAATTCGCGAACGAGTGAAATTTATGCAAGACGTGGGGCTTGGGTATTTGGAGTTAGGAAGAGCAGCAAATACGCTTTCTGGTGGCGAGGCGCAGAGGATTCGTTTGGCTACTCAGCTTGGTTAGGGGCTTACGGGCGTGCTTTATGTTCTAGACGAGCCTTCGATTGGCTTACATCAGAGAGACAATAATAAGTTGATTGCAACCTTAAAGCATCTAAGAGATTTAAAAAATACAGTATTAGTAGTAGAACATGACGAAGATACTATGCTGGAATCTGATTATATTATTGATATTGGACCTGGGGCAGGGAAACAAGGCGGAAGGTTAGTGGCCGCTGGAACTCCGGATGAAGTAATGAAGAATCCAAATTCAATCACTGGTAAATATTTGTCTGGCGAGATGAAGATTCCGACGCCTAAAAAAAGGCGAAAAGCCAAGAAGGGGGCTGAGTTAGTAGTGGTAGGTGCGCGCGAAAATAATTTAAAGAATATTGACGTACACTTTCCGCTTGGTGTAATGACAGTAGTGAGTGGGGTGTCCGGAAGCGGGAAATCTACGCTAGTTAATACGATTTTAGCTAACGAGCTACTAGCGAGGTTGCATCGGGCACAGACAGTATCTGGTACACATGAGCGAATTGATGGAATAGAAAATATTAATAAAGCGATTGTAATTGATCAGTCACCAATTGGGCGGACGCCACGTTCTAATCCAGCGACTTACACGGGTGTGTTTACGGCGATTAGAGAACTATTTGCGGGGCAGCCGGAAGCAGAGGTGCGTGGGTATAAGGCAGGTAGGTTTTCGTTTAATGTAAAAGGCGGAAGATGTGAGCATTGCCAAGGTGATGGTGTAAATAAAATAGAGATGCATTTTTTGCCAGATGTTTATGTAACGTGCCCCAAATGCCACGGTAAAAGGTACAATGCTGAGGCTTTGGAAGTGAAATATAAAGGCAAAGATATTTCCGAAGTGCTAGACATGACAATTGATGAGGCGACGGAGTTTTTTGCCAATATTCCTTCGATTAGTAACAAACTAAAGACTATCCAGGAAGTGGGGCTTGGGTATATTAAGCTAGGACAACCAGCGACAACTTTTTCGGGCGGGGAGGCACAGAGGATTAAGCTTGCGACTGAGCTAGCTAGAAGATCTACGGGTAAGACCCTGTATATTTTGGACGAGCCAACGACGGGGCTACACTCGGATGATGTAAAGAGGTTGCTTGCGATTTTGAATCGGTTAGTAGATGGTGGAAATTCGATGATTATTATCGAACACAATCTTCACGTAATTAAATCTGCGGACTGGATTATTGACATGGGGCCAGAAGGGGGGCTAAAAGGTGGATTAGTTTGCGCCGAGGGCACGCCTGAGGATCTGGCGAAATCCGCCAAAACTCCTACTGGAGAATATTTAAGGAAATATTTGTAAAATTGTTATTTCTTCAAATCTCTACGGCGAAAGTACTTCGGTTACTGCAACTCCAGATTCAGGTAGGTTCTTTACGCTTGCAAATTAAAAATAGTTGTTGACACGGGATGACATTGATTGCTGGATATTTCTTGTAAATCTGTTATAATTTATCTATGAAATATAGAGCTGGAGAGCGGCGAAAGGCCGTAGAATATGAAAAAGCCATCAGCAAGTGGTGGAAAAAGAATAAAACTTTTGAGAAGTCTGTAGAATTAAGACCGATTGATAAATCTTATGTTTTTTATGATGGGCCACCATTTATTACTGGGAATCCTCATCATGGTACTTTGCTTAGCTCTATCGTAAAAGATGCAGTGCCACGTTACTGGACTATGAATGGCTACAGGGTAGAGCGGCGTTGGGGTTGGGATTGCCATGGTCTACCGGCTGAAAATTTTGTGGAAAAACAACTTGGTATTACGGATCGTCGCGAGATTGGCACTAAATGGAGTCTTGAAGATTATATTATAAAGGCGCGCGAATCGATGGTGGCGAATTCGGAAACCTGGCGCGATACGATTGACCGAGTGGGGCGTTGGGTAGATTTTGATAATGCTTATCGCACCATGAATAAAGATTACATGGAATCGGTTTGGTGGGCATTTAAGCAGCTTTATGATGCGGGTAAGATTTATGAAGGTCGCAAGGTTTTGATGTATGATACTAAATTTGCTACTCCTGTTTCTAAGGCTGAGGTGACGATGGACAATGATGCTTATCAGAAAGTTACGGATCCGTCAGCATATGTCAAGTTTAAGTTATCTGATGCCGTGAATCATTTTTCTTCGGACACGCTCAAGGGCGCTCGCCCAGGCTTATGGTCCGAAGAAAAAGATTTACCAGCTTCAGATATTTATCTCTTGGCTTGGACAACTACGCCTTGGACTTTACCTGCTAATATGTGCCTCGCGGTTAGTCCAGAGCTTAAATATGGTCTATATGATGTTAATGGTGAAAAATATATCTTAGCTGTGGACCGAGCTAAAGTATTGTTTGAAGATAAAAAGCCACTCAAAACTTTTAAAGGTAAGACTTTGGTTGGCGAAAAATATGAACCCATTATCAAGGTTGCTGATGGTTTGTTTGATCTTGGACTGCGTGGTGATAAAGGGACGGTGGCCCGTAAAGACACTTATACGGTTTTACCTGGAGATTTTGTTTCGGCCGAAGATGGCACTGGTATTGTTCATATTGCGCCGGCTTATGGCGAAGACGATTACGATTTGGTGCAAAAATATGAGGTTGATTTTGTGGATTGTCTCGATGAAAATGGCTATTATCTTCCAGAGATGACAAAAGAGCTTTACGAGCTTGGAATTAGGGATACGGATGAAAACGGAATTCAAGTTTGGGCGGGGAATAAGTTTATCGCTAAATGCCTAGAGGAAAAGGGGATTATCTATAAGATTGAATACATTGAGCACGAATATCCGTTCAACCCTCGTAGTAAGGAACGCATTATTTATCGGGCTTTTCCGAGCTGGTTCTTTGATGTTGCGGGACAAAAGCAGCTGATGCTAAGTGAAAACGAGAATATTAACTGGTTCCCAAAGTATTTAAAACATGGGCGCTTTGCAAATAATATTGAGGCTGCTCCAGATTGGAACCTTTCACGCGATAGGTTTTGGGCTACTGCGATGCCAGTTTGGAAAGGTGACCAAGGGTCGGTTAAGGTTGTAGGAAGTTATGCAGAATTAAAGGAATTATCAGGCAAGGAATTAGAGGATTATCACCGGCCGTGGGTAGATGATATCACCTTTGATATTAATGGCGAGCATTTTACGCGCATTGAAAAAGTTTTGGATTGCTGGTTTGAGTCTGGCTCAATGCCTTTTGCCGAGCTACACTATCCGTTTGAGAATAAAGAGAAGTTTGAAGCTAATTATCCGGCTGACTTTATTGTGGAGTACGTGGGGCAAGTAAGAGCGTGGTTCTATTATCTACACGCAGTTAATACGGCATTGGCGGATATTGGGGCTTTTGGCCCGGAGGCTAAAAAAGGCCACAAAAATGCATATAAGAACGTGATTACGACTGGAACTTTGGCAGGGAATGATGGTCGCAAGATGAGCAAATCTCTTGGTAATTTTACCGATCCTAATGAATTAATGGATCGATATTCTGCTGATGCTTTGCGTTTTTTGCTGCTTTCTAGCCCGGTGCTTTCGGGTGAGGATTTTGCACTTTTAGATAAGGATGTATCTGATGTTAGTCGAAAGTTAGGGATGCTTTGGAATATATATGATTTCTTTACTACTTATGCCGAAGTCGAAGGGTTTGATTCTGCTGATTTTGACGGTTCGGTTCAGATTAAATCTCCGCTTGATGAATGGATTATTGATCGATTTTATCAACTACGCGATGAAATCACGATTGGCATGGAAGAATATAATATTCCTAAAGCTCTTCAGGGTGTGATTTTGTTTATTGATGATTTATCTAACTGGTATGTACGACGTTCACGCCGACGTTTTAGTAAGAATGACGACCTAGTAGATAAAAAGGCGGCCTTTAGTGTGCTTTACTTTATGCTTGAGAAGACCGCTATCTTGCTAGCACCATTTACTCCGTTTTTGTCTGAGGAACTATACCAAAAGATAACCGGGAGTAGGGAGTCCGTACATCTTCTTTCTTGGCCAGAGGCGGGTGAGGTGGCTCATGATGATGTTTTGTCTGATATGGCGCGTACTCGCCAGATTATTACAGATGCTTTGGCTCTACGTATGCAGAAGTCTGAGAAGGAAGAGCAGATTAAAATTCGTCAGCCACTTTCTAAACTTATTTATGATGGTGATAAATTAAATTGTTTCTATGAACAAATTATTGCCGAGGAAGTTAACGTTAAAAGAGTTGAAAATGGTAAAGAATTTGCACTTGATAAGACTTTGACTCCGGAGCTTAGGGAAGAGGGAATGGCTCGCGAGCTGATTCGTGCCGTGCAATCGGCGCGCAAACACGCTGGACTGGCTCCTGGAGATAAGATTAAACTATCAGTGTCTATAGATTTACCAAAGGATTACACGGGACTAATAAAGTCTGAGGTTGGGGCGGAATCTGTTAGCAAAAAAGAGGTTTATTCTTTTAAGGAAGATGCTAAATTAAACGGCGAAGTTGTAACTATTTCGTTAGAAAAGCAGTAGGGTTTTTAGGCTAATTTAGTTTTATTTTTGATGGGGTCTGTGATTTTTTGATGGCCAAAATTACATATTTCTTATCTGTTAACTTGACAGAATTAAGAAAAATAAGCATAAACACTATTGACAAAATCGTCAAAGTGTGCTAGACTTAAATTAAGTTAGAAAATAAAATAAAAATTCTGACAAATAACAAAAATAAACAAAGGAAAAATAAAAATGGAGTTTGAGACATTTGACGATGAGTCCGGTTATTCTAATGAATCGGCCAAACAAGGTACTATAAGAAAGCTAGGGCATGGCGCGTTGTTTGGAAAGAATAACATCACATAAATGTATCAAATCCAAAAGGAGTATATTAAAAGATGAGTAAACAAACGTTAGCTTTAACGGAAAGGATTGCCAATGTAAGTTCTATAGGTATCTCTAACTATCAAACAATTTACGAACTAGCCATAATGTTCATCAGTTTGCTTTAATATCAAAAAAACCGAACAGAGCGTTCGGTTTTTTTGATGCAGTCTGTGCGGCGCTGTTTGGTCTTTTCAAAAACCTAAATATATGATAAAATAAGTAAGTTAATAAAGGAATAATATGAAGAAAGCAGTCATTCTGGTTGGCGGGAAACAATATCTCGTTGCCGAAAAAGAGACCCTACGGGTGGACCTCCTCCCGGCAGGAACCAAAGAGCTCGAACTTGACGCTTTACTAGTAATCGACGGCGATAATACGCAAGTTGGTACACCTACGGTAAAGGGCGTAAAAGTTTTAGCTAAGGTAAAAACGCCCGAGGTTAAGGGTGATAAAATTCGCGTAATCCATTACAAACCCAAGGTACGCGAGCATACCGAAACTGGTCATCGCCAGAAATATAGCGAAATTGAAATTACTAAGATCGCCTAAACTTAAAATCCGCAATATCAGTTGCGGATTTTTTGTGCAGAGGATTTTAAATTGTTTTTGCTTTTAGCCAATTTATGTTATAATCGTAAGTGTTATGGCGAAGGTAATATGTGTTACAAATCAGAAGGGCGGCGTAGGGAAGACTACGACGGCCGTGAACATGGGGTATTATCTCGCAAAGGACAAATATAAGACTCTACTGATTGATTTTGATCCACAAGGTAATGCGACTAGTGGACTAGGTGTGGATAAAAACGACGATTCGCTTGGACTGACTATGACAGACGTGATTAACGAAAATTCGCCTCTAGCTGATGTTATTAGGTCTACTAAGTATAAAAATCTTGATTTGGCGCCAACTACGCCGGAGCTTGCTAATGCTGAAGTGGAACTAGTAAATCAGCCGCGAAAATTTACGCGCCTTAGAGATGCTATTCGTTTGGTGGAAGAAAATTACGACTATATAATTATTGATTTGCCACCGTCACTTTCGCTCCTCACGGTGAATGGTATGATTGCCTCTAATTACCTTTTACTTCCCGTACAGACTGAGTTTTATGCTTTGGAGGGTGTAGCGCAATTACTTGAATCAATGAAATTAGTGATGAAGCAAGCTAATCCTGGGCTAAAATTGCTTGGGGTTTTGGCGACGATGTACGATAAAAGGACTAGTCTTTCGGCGCAAGTTTATGCTGAGATTAAAAAATACTTTAAGAATCTAACTTTTAAAACTACGATTCCTCGAAATGTACGAGTGGCCGAAGCGCCGAGTCATGGAGTGCCGGTGGGCGATTATGATAAGTTTTCTAAGGGAGCGAAAGCGTACAAAAGTTTTACTAGAGAAGTTGAAGGGAGGACAAAATGAAAGGATTAGGTAGGGGATTTGAGAGTTTGATTCCGACTGAACTAATTGACGATGAATTTGATCCGACGGCGGCCGAGGATAAGAAAACCAGTGAATTGAAACAGATTAAAATATCCGAAATTGTGCGCGATGAAGAACAACCGCGTCGCGAATTTGATGAGGACGCGATAAATGCGTTGGCTCAGTCAATCAAAGAGCACGGCGTTTTGCAGCCGATTGTGGTTACGAAAGAGGATGGTAAATATAAGATTGTAGCTGGAGAACGCCGTTGGCGAGCTTCTAAAATTGCGGGATTAGACAAGATGCCGGCAATAGTGAGGACTTTGGATTCGCAAAATCGTTTGGAACTTTCTATCATTGAAAATGCCCAGAGGGAAGACTTAAATGCAATTGAGCTTGCTACGGCTTATGCAAAACTCAAGAACCAATTCAATCTTAGTCCTAAAGATATTGCAGCAAAAGTAGGAAAAAGCGAAGGTTCGGTTCAAAGTACGATGAGGCTTTTAAATTTGCCTGATGACGTGAAAAAGACTATGGTTAAAGAAAAGCTTTCTGAGGGGGTGATGCGGCCACTTGTATCCAGAGACGAAACTACTATTAAAAAAGTCTTGCCGAAAATAATCAAAGAGGGTTGGACGGCGCGCAAGGTTGAACGTTATTTTGCGGAACACAAGAAAAAATCGTCTACGGCTTTAATAAAGAGAGATCTTTATCGTAAAGACGAGGATGCTTTGAGCAATAAATATGACGTAGTGGCGCGAATTAGTGGGCGTAGCTTAACTTTTAAATGCAAAAGTGAAAAAGATTTGAAAGAATTAATAAAAAGATTGAACGATTCTAAATAACTACTAAGTTTAGAATATTTTGATGTGATCGAATGGGAAGATTCTAAGGATTACCGGACCGATTACGCGACAAAACGGAATGGTGCCGAGGCCGTTGCGGGAGTCCCAAGAGTTGGAGCCTTCGCGGTTATCTCCAGATACAAAAAGTTCGCCTTTTGGTACAACTAGGTCAACTTCTCCAGAAGTGTGTTCTTTGGGGCCATCTGTTTCGGACGTGCGCCAGCCATCGTCATAGACGAAGCCATCTGGGTGTTCTTCGTTATAGATTGTCATGGTGCCATCTTTAACTACGACGCGTTCTCCTGGGAAGGCAATGACTCTTTTGATAATGTATTGATCGCTGACTCCGGAGGGAACGGTACAAGTCATTGGGTTAGAGACTCCCTGGGCCTTATATTCGGCGACTTTAGCTTCGTCTTCGTTCAGAAAAACAATTATTTGGCCGCGTTCTGGAATATATTCTTGGCCAATAAAATGTGACCAGGATACCGCTGCTCGGTTGACGATGACGCGATCATCCCCGTGAAGGGTGTTTTCCATACTGCCACCAACAACATTGTAAGAACGATATATATATGTATTTAAAAATAAAGTACCCAGTACGATTGCTAGAATAAATAAAGCAAGGCTGAGCAAATCTTTTAACAGGGGATGTTTCTGGAAAAAAGTTGCCTCCATATCGGATATTATATCATTATTTTAAGCTTAATTTGAAATATTTGCTATAATATATACATATGGCTGATTATATTTTGGCGAGGAAATCTCGCAATATTGCCAGCTCGGCTGTGCACGTGTTTTTAAACTTGTTGCTTGGAGTAGGCGCGGTTTTAGTAACGGTTTTGTCTGGTGGTCCGGTTCTTGGGCTTTTGTTGGTCTTTATCTCCAAATGGCGCATTTTTGCGGTAAGGGCGCGGTATCTTTGGTTAAATATCAAGTCTAACCTTGTCGATATTATTGTTGGTGTTAGTGTGGTGCTTTTGTCTTACTACGCTGGATCATCTTTTCTTGCCGTACATTTTCTTTTAATGGTTTTTTATTCTGTTTGGTTGATTATTATTAAGCCAATGTCGTCGGAGCGAGCTACCTTGGCTCAGTCTCTAATTGCGGTGTTTCTTGGGATGTCGGCAGCTACTATTATGTCTGCAAGTGTTGGCGTAACCTTGCTTGTGATTCTTGCGTTTTTGATTGGGTACGCTGCTAGTAGACACGTTTTATCGCAGAGCGATGATAAGGACTATACACTGACTACATTAGTGTGTGGGCTTGTGTTTGCAGAAGTTTCGTGGCTTTGTTATGCTTGGGAAATAATTTATCCTTTTGAAGCCGCTGGCATTCGTATTCCGCAGCTTTCAATAATCTTGACGATTTTTGCGTTTGTTTATAACTATGCGCGTCAGGCTATGATTAGGTATCAAGAAGATTTTAGATTTAAACATATTTTGGTGCCGGTGGTTTTTGGTGTTGCGTTAATTGGCATTATTGTTTTATGTTTTAGTGATCCGATTTTTAATATTCATTAAAGGAGGTAAATAATGAAAGAAGAAGAAAAAAATGAAGTAAAAGTACAGGAAGCTACGCCTAAAGAGCGGGAGAATAAAACGTCTAGTAGTAACAGTTTAGCGATTATTCTTTCGGCGATTGCGGTTGTTTTAGGGGGTAGTGGGTTAGTGCTCGGTTGGATGGGGTATGACAAATCTAGCACTCCAATTACATTTTTAAATAGTGGCAATGATGGGAATTCAGCAAATTTTGTTGAAGGTTCAATTGCGGACATTGCAAGTAAAGTAAGTAAAAGCGTGGTATCAATTATTACTTCTACTAAGGCTACGAACTTTTTTGGACAAAGTTACGATGCTTCTGCTGCTGGGACTGGCATTATTGCAACTAGCGATGGGTATATTGTAACGAATAAGCATGTAATTAATGGTGCTAATAAAGTTACGGTTGTTTTATATGATGGAACTACCTATGAGGATGTTGAAGTCGTAACAACTGATCCGCTAAATGACGTGGCGTTTTTAAAAATAAAAGATGTTTCTGATTTGCCGGCGGCTACGCTTGGTGATTCAAAGACTATTAATGTGGGACAGCAAGTAATCGCAATTGGTAATGCACTTGGCGAATATCAGAATACTGTAACTTCTGGTATTATTTCTGGGACTGGTCGCGCCGTGACCGCTTCGGACGGCACTGGTGCTAATGCCGAAAAACTTACAGACATGATTCAAACTGATGCGGCAATTAACTCCGGTAATTCTGGCGGGCCTCTAGTTAATGCTGCGGGTGAGGTAATTGGCATTAATACTGCAACTTCTACTTCGGCCGAAAATATGGGATTTGCAATTCCTATTTCGAGTGTTAAAGGAATGCTTTCTCAACTAATCGAAACTGGTAAGGCGGAGCGGACGTATCTTGGCATTTATAGCGTGGAAATTACGCCAGAAGTTGCTAAGGCGTATAATTTACCAGTAGATACTGGTGCGTATCTTTATAGTGCGTCTAGTTATTCGGCAATTGTAAAAGACAGTCCAGCAGCAAAGGCAGGATTAAAAGACAAGGATATTATTACAAAGATTAATGGAGTAGAAGTTGGAGCGGCCGGTTCACTTGCTAGTTTGATTGGCGAATATAAGCCTGGAGATACAGTGCAGCTTACCGTGGTGCGTGAAGGCAATGAGATTGCGGTGAATGCAACACTTGAAGGGTATCCAGATTAGCTTAATAGATATGTTTCTATAGGGAGGATGATGATGAGCAATCGTGAAAGATTAAACCTGGACTTAGATGCTGATAGGAAGATAATGAAGAGGCGCGGAGAAAAGATAGCTGAATCAGCGTCGGTGCAGTCGAAGCAAGAGATTCCACGGGTAGAATCACTGGTTGAACATGTATTGCGTCCGGGTGAGCCATATAAGATACCACATGATTCTATTATTCCAAATGCTATTGCGGACGCTAAATTGCGAAGTTTTTTACATAGTCAGGGGAAGCCGTGGTTTTCGGAGTTTACGACGCAGCACAGGATTCTGGCTACGATTAATGTGGGACAAAGCAAAGAGCTATGGGTTTTGGATATGCGCGATGAGGATCGATTCCAGAGGGATGGCGCTGCGTATGTTTTATACGATCCGGCCCACGACGTGAACGATATTGGATTTAAGGGTATTCGTCCGGGTGATTCATTGGATTTTGGTAGAAGCAGTAATTATGGAAGGTTTTCGTTTCCTCTTCGTGTTTCTAGGAATCACTTTCGAATTTCGTGTGATGAAAATATGGGACTAGCGGTAACTGATCTTAACTCTACTAACGGCACAATAATAACGATTGGCGCACCGGCTGAAGAATCCGAATCGACTTTTTTCTGGAATTACACTTTAAAACCAGATAATTTTCACAGAAACGGCTTGTTCGAAGAAAATGGAAAAACTTATATTGTGATACTGGGTAACAAATATGAATGTCTGGATCGAGACTCAGAGTCTTTTAATGGTAAAGTAGACTTATATGCTTCTCCGCGCACTATTCGTGTTGATGGCGAATCTGTTGAAATATCGAGCATATACAATAGATTAAAAAGGCAGACGGATTGGATGCGATTTTTAGGGAGAGCCGATACGGAGTCTGTATTAAAGGAGGTAGAAAAAGCTGTTGGTTTAGCACTCAGCTACAGTAGAGATGGCGAAAAACGGGTTTTCGATTTGGAATCTGATTTTGATGGACCAACTGGCAGGTCATTGACTGATTTGAGCGCTTTTGTGCGTTACAGGACGGGAGTTTGTCGCGAGCAGGCATTATTGTCAGCTTGTCTTTTAGAAAAACTAAAAGACGATGGAGTTTTGAATGGTATTATTCATGTAGAAAGGAATATTAGACCAGATGATAAAGGTGGTGGTGGGCATGAATGGGCGACATTTCAACCAGAGTCTAGTGACGATGTTTATGTGATTGATGTGGCGCAGCATTTTACAGGGAAGAAGGAAGATTCACCTAATTGGAATTATCAGCGTCCGTCTCGATAGATTGTTTTAAGACTAGAACGAATCCTCGGGTTTCCCGCAGGAAATAGTGATTATTTGATGCACATTCTATTATTTGTTTATGTTGGCAGGGATCTGCTTCTAGGATGAGATATTTGATTTTGCGCTTGCTTGCTTGGTTGACTAGTTTTTTGATTATTGCTAGCCCACCATCTTTCGCGTACAAGGCAATCGCAGGCTCGCGCGCCAAAGCATCTTTGTCTACCCAATCCCAGTTTTCGTCTACGTAGGGAAGATTGGCGACAATTAAATCGTAATCGGTAGAGATATTATCTAGTAGGTCTGACTGGGTAAAGTCGATTTTTGCATTTAGAGTCTCGGCATTTTGCTGAGCAACTGCTAGAGCGGATTCAGAAATGTCGGAAGCGGTGATGCTTGCTTCTGGTAGTTCTAGGGCTAAAGTAATCGCAATGCATCCAGAGCCTGTGCCAACATCGAGGATTTGTGGATTATTGGGTAGTATTTTGGGTCCTGGTTTTACGCCCGGAAGATAGGATTTGCCCGCTAAATTTAGCACCGCATCTACTATCATTTCGGTTTCGGGGCGGGGAATTAAAACGTCGGGTGTAATGATAAAATCACGTCCGTAAAAATTAATTTTGGAGCCCTCGTTCATGCTTTACTAATTCTTTTATAATGTCTTCGATGTCGCCGTTCATTACAGCTGGAATATTCGAGCGGGAATAATGAATACGATGGTCGGTGACGCGATCTTGGGGAAAGTTATAAGTGCGGATTTTTTCGGAACGATCACCAGTACCGATTAGAGATTTGCGCGCCTCGGAGGCATTTTTGATTTCTTCTTCCTTTTTCTTTTCTAGAAGACGAGAGCGCAAAATATTCATGGCTTTGATGCGGTTTTGTTGTTGGCTTCTTTCATCTTGCATTGCTACTACTATGCCGGTTGGTAGATGCGTGATTCGGACTGCGGAATCGGTAGTATTAACTCCTTGGCCGCCATGGCCGCCTGAGCGATAAATATCGATACGCAAATCTTCTGGATTGATTTCGAGTTCTTGCTCAGAGGCTTCTGGTAGTACTGCTACTGTTACGGTGGAGGTATGAATGCGGCCTTGCGATTCGGTAACTGGAACGCGTTGAACCCTGTGAACGCCACCTTCAAATTTAAGCTGACCATAGGCATCTTCGCCGGATAGTTTAAAGATTACTTCTTTGGTGCCGCCGGCTTCGTTAAGGTTTTCGGAAATAAGTTCTGGTTTTAGATTGTGAGATTCGGCATATTTAAGATACATGCGATATAACTCACCAGCAAACAGGGAAGCTTCGTCACCACCGGCGCCAGCACGAATTTCGATAATGGCCGGTTTATCATCGGCTGGGTCACGTGGGATAAGAAGCTCTTCGAGACGGGCCTTAGCTGCTTCAATTTCTGATTTAAGATTTATTACGTCTTCTTTTGCTATTTCGCCTAGCTCGGGATCATTTACTAAGCTTTCGGCCTCTGTTAGGCTTGTGGAAAAATGTTCAATTTTTTTGTTCAGTTCAAGAATTTCGCGTATGGTGACGGCGCGCTTATTTTTGCTCGCAAAATCGGGGTCGGTATATGAGTCTGGCCGTGCCAAAAAATCATCAATTTGTTTTAGCTCTTTTTCATATTGCTCCAAATTCATATCTTATATTATAACATAAGAAACGCCCGCAGGATTCCTGCGGGCGTAACTTTTATCTTACTGATGGTGTTGGAGCGATTGGTGTCTGGTGAAGACCCCACGAGTGAAGATGCCTTTGCCAAATAACTTGGCACCGCTGGCTTTTACCTTGCCTTTAAGCCTAATGCCGCCGCCGATCGCCGCATTCTCTTCTACCACGGCGTGGCCAGTGACGACTGCGTTTTCGCCAACATCTCCATCCAGTACCTCGGCATTGCCAGATACTTCTGCGTTGCCTCGGACCAGAGCGTTAATAACTCTGGCAAAGCCGTGGATTTTGGCTTTTTTGCCGATTGACGAAGACCCTCCGATTTCGGCATGATCCCACAACTCGGCATCGCCAGAAAGATGAGTGTTGCCAGAGACTACTACTTTGTTAGACAATCTGACGTTGCCTCCTACGATGGCATTGCCTTCGATTATGACTTCGCCACGGGCTTGGGCATTATCCGTTATCCTTGCGCTGTCTTTGATTGTAACTTTGCCACGAATGAACGATTTTCCAGCAGCGAGTGCATCGCCTTCGACTTTTGCTCGCTCGCAGACCACTGCGAGATCGCCGACCCAAGCGCTATTCTCGCTCGTGTTGGGGAGGTTATCTTCGCTACTGATGAAGCCTCCTTTCTGGCCCTTCTCTATGCCATGCTTTGGTATGTCAATCAGGGACTGAATTCTGTACACGATGATGCGCTCGCTGTCAATCGTAAACGTTATCCTTTCATCTTTTAGTAAGATGTACTTTTTTGCCAATGTACTCTCCTCCAATCTTTTTTTAGATATGTAGGACTATTGGTTTTATATTATAAATTATTTTGCCAAAATGTCAAGTTTTTGATGTCTGTTTTGACGTAAAAAATAATAACCTCCTAGTATTACGTGGGTTTAAAGAGGCAAAATATGGGAGTGGATGAGTAAATGATTCCAGTAGATGAAAGATGCGACGAGGCTAGCGATAATGAGCATAGAACCAATAGCGATAATGATGGCGATGTGGTTACTAGAGCGTATTAGCGATGATAGCGTCAGACGATCATAGAGAGAGTGTGCTCATTGTTTTATTGCGGCATATTTACAAGGATTTTGAATGGCCACACTATTAGGTGAGAAATGTTAAGTTCGAGGTATTTTGGTAGGGCTTGTTAAGCCAGGTTTTAAAAATATATAGAGAAGGTCGGCAAGAGAAGCTAAAAGTATTATATAATATAAATGATATGAACAATTCCGAGGGAACGATTGATCGATCTGAGCAAACAGACAATGTTGAGCCTTTGCCGCCTGAAGGCGCGTTATGGCAAAATCCAGGTGAGTTCCCTAATTTCAGGGGAGAAGTTATGCATTTAGAGGCAGATAAGAATATCAAAAATAATAATAGAGAGGTTGCTAGATCGAAGGCAGAAAAACAATACCAGAGTGAATTGACTAGAGCATACGAAACCGATAAAGAAGGCGTGATAAAATTTCCTATCGAAGTTGACGGTAAGACAATTGACGGATATGAATTTGTTGGCTCAGACTTTAAAATGCTTGTTTCTGTTATTGGAGCAGTAGGGCAATCGCTTGGAAATCAGCCAAAAAATATTGATTTAGAGCGGTGGACTAATGCATCTAGAGATTGTATTTCAACATCTTTAATCTCGGATAAAAAGATGAATTTGTTTAATAAAAGCGGTCTGATATTCGGCTTTAATAACCTAAATGATGGTGATTTTTTGAGTGCAGCACCAGTTGACCATGGGATATTGAGGGATATTGGCAAAATGGGACAATACAAAGACCAAGTGATGAGCCCAGATGAATTGTTAGAATCTACTGGCACTATGGATAGCTTAACCCCCTGGAATGAAGTAGAGATAAATGGCAGAACAAGACCAGATTCAATAATCATTTTTGGAGACTCACGAGATGCAATAAGTGATGAGGCTAAAAAAGCAGCAGAGTTTTTTGGAGCGCCGATTTATTTGATTCGAACAGATATTTATGGCGAACCCACCGATAGACATGACGACAGAGAAGTTTCTGAAAATGTTAAAGAATTTTGGGCAAATAGAGACAACCCTGTTTCCGGACGAATAAAACAAGAAAGAAGCGCCCTTCTCGAAGAAGTAAAATCTTTCTTTAAAACTGGAGAAGTTGGAGAACGAATCACAAAATATCTAGGCAATTACGAAGATAAATTGCGAATCGTAAAGGAAGCGAGTTCTACTGAAGAAGAATTTGTTAAAAACCTTATAGCTATACTAGGCCAAGATGGAATAGTAGTAATAAAAGAGCGAATTGAAGACGGAAGTTAAAAACAGCGTATGCTTCCAGAGTCCGCCTTTTAGCTTCAAATACTTCAAAATATATTTAACTAACTTTACGATTTCTTTTTCTGGAGATTTCGTGTCAAGCAATACGCTTGGAGATTCTTATCTCGTATTCGTTTCAGGCTTTCAGGCGCCAAAAAAACGACAATGACGAAATTATCACGAGTGATATAGCTGAACAGACGGAACTAGTATTTGGAGAAATCGAGCGCGTATTGGAGCAAGCCGGAGCGAGCCTAGATGATGTCGTCAAGGCAGTCATATATTTAACTGACATGAATGATTTTTCTGTAGTATCGCCGATACGAGACAAATACTTCAAAAAATCCGTGCCAGTCTCGACAATGATCGAAGTGAACGGCATGACAAGAAAAGGTGCGAAAATCGAAATCGAAGTGACAGCCATCAAAAAGAAATGAGTTCGGAGCCCGCACTTTTTTGAATATGGTATGATAGAAATATGAAAATAAAACACTTGTTTCTAGGCGTAGTACTTGCACTGATTTTGACGCCAATTCATAACACTTTTGCAGACGCCCAGAGTTTTTATTTTGAAGATTTTACAGCAGACTATTATCTGACAAAACTAGAAGACGGGACGAGCAACTTGCATGTAAAGGAAGTGCTGACCGCGATATTTCCGGAGACGAACCAAAACCACGGCATTACGCGGATGATACCCTACACTAATCAAGGCGGGAAAAACAGGACCGTAACGAGCAGGAGTGCTCTGAATTTAACAGTGCTCCGCAACGGCAAACCAGAAAACATAAACAAAATTGTAGAGGATGACGGGTATTTTACGGTGTATATAGGCAGCGCGAGCGAATATGTGCATGATAAACAAGTTTACACCCTAGAGTATGATTATACCGATGTAATTACAGAATTTACAGCGGATGGCGAAAATGTGAGTGGAATAGATAATGCAAAAAAGGCTTTTCAAGAGTTGTATTGGGACACTAATGGTACAGGATGGAAACAGGGTTTCGGTCAAGTGACAGCTAGGCTACACATGCCAGAAGATATTCATAAAAATATGTTTGATCAAGCCTGGTGCTACGTGGGGCGTTACGGCGAGCAAGGCAAAGACAGGTGTGCAATTACACCTACTGAAGATGGCTATAGTTTTGAGGCGGTAAATTTGAAAGCTGGGGAAAATCTAACTTTCGTCACACAGTTCCAGCCAGATACGTTCAGAGTAGTATTGGAAAAAAATTATATATTAATAATTTTGCTGGTTGGTGAAATAGCGTTGGCTGCGATATTTTTAATCAAAAAATATTACAAGTGGCGAAAGACTGCGAAGGCGCAGCATGATTTATATAATAATACATTTGTAGCACCACAATATCTGCCGCCAGATAATATATATGTAGCAGATGGCGAACAGATATATCTAAAAAAGACACAATCGTCGTATGTGGCAACATTGCTAGAGCTGGCAGTTAATAAAGCCATAACCATTAGAAAAATCGAAGATAACAAAAAATACAATTGGGCGGCGACACTAAATGTAGCGCCAGAAGAGCTGAGCGGTTCACAAAGAGAAATGCTGAACATCATAGCCGGAAATGGCGAGCTGGCCAAAGGGGAGGAATACCCAATTCAAAAACATAAAGCATCAAGATATTTAGCATCATGCGCAGAAGATTATAAAAAGGATGCTATAAGGAAATTAGAGGGGCATGGATATCTTATAAGAGAGAAGAGCGGAACTAAGAACAAATTCACAGCAATGCATCCGATTTTGGCAGTTATAATGGGGGGTTATTTATTGATTATAGTGGGGCCCTATTTGTTTATGGTGTTTAGGGAAGTAGGAGCTTTGATGAGTATTGCGAATGTTTTGTCGGTGCAGAGCAGAAATGCAATCATCGTGGGTGGCAATAATGCATTATTGGCGATACTCATAGTATTCATTGCTTCTTGTATAACATCTAGCGTATTGAAACGGCAAACAAATAAGTACAAACGATACACCGAAAAAGGTATTAAGTTAGCAAAATACCTGGAGGGGTTGGAACTGTATATTAAGATGGCAGAAGCAGACAGACTAAAATTTTTGCAATCGGTGAAGGGGGCGGACACATCTAGCGAAGGAATCATAAAATTGTACGAGAAATTGTTGCCATGGGCAAGCTTGTTTGGCGCGGAAGAAAGCTGGATGGAGGAGCTGGAGAAGTACTATCAAATCGAGAATATTGATGAAACCATAAACTCCGATATATTGCGCAGTGTGGTATTATTAGATATTTCTCGTGAGGTTAGCAGGGCAATAGTGTCTTCTACGAACTACCATGAGCCAGTCAACATCAGCAGCGGTAGTGGGAGTTGGTCTTCTTCTAGCAGCGGCGGCGGAGGCGGATCATCTGGCGGTGGTGGATTCTCCGGCGGAGGGGGCGGCGGAGGCGGAGGGGGCGGCTGGTAGTATTATCTGCATCCTAAAGGCGACGGTTTTTATATCGTTAAATTATCTAAATGCTAGCAATAGAGGGAAAGACAAACTAAGAATGCCCATCATTAAATCTTATATTAATAGCGTAACAAAATAACCGAAAAATATTTACAACCCCCGAATGGTGGGGCTTAATTAACCAGGTTTTACTCGCGTATAAAGAGGACATAGAGGAAAAACTCCGACGTCGTATATACGAAGAGTAGCTGGCTATCCCATGTTATATCATACAGGCAAAAGTATCCTATCTGTGCCGTTTTGTCGCTTTAGCGTTTGCCCGATATATTAAGGGAGATAAGTGAGGCATAATTAATTTACTATGTTGAATATGGAATGCGAGTTGTGCGAGATTGATGGTGAAGCAGAGCTTTGCGATGGAACGATTGCGAAGCTAACTCCTGATATGCTACCGGGCCTCGTCTAACAATCAAAATTACAATAGAACAAAAAATAGTTTATGAAAAAACTAGTTCTAATGAAATACTTAAATAGCAAAGACCATCCTTGCTATAGCCGCATAACTGAGGACGAAGCTCCCGGAGTCGAAGAAGCCCGTATAGATTTGATGGAGCTAGAAGCTGAAGAAATGCTCTTTGCAGGTGATATGGAAGAAAAACTCTGGATTAAAAGCTTAAACGAAAAAGAGTATAAGCAGTTAATGAAAGACGAGTTTGAGGCTAGGATTAAAAAGCTCGAAGAACTAAAAAGTATCTGGTGTGAGATTTAAAGCGTCACATTTTATTATGTTTATGTATATAACCTCGCCTTCATGGTATAATTGTGTTGTTCTGAATTTCAATTTTATTGTAAGTTGCCTCTAAACAAGGCAAGTAAAGAATTAAACCCTGCGTGGAGCACTCGCTCCAGTTGATTTAATCGCTTACTGCAGAAAATGAAGTTAAGAACACTTCATAGCGAATGTTCCACTCGGCTATGAGGCAGCAAAGTTTCCGAGAATATTTATATGAAAAACCACGAATTATCGAATGATATACCAGATTCAACCGTAGAGACCCAATGGAGTGATTTAGAAAAAATAGGTGAAGAAGGTTTTCGTGGCAAGAAAGAACCAGCGAATAATTCCGAACAAAAGTCACCTGAGCAAAAAGAAGTAGAATTACAATTGGCTGCAGCAAAGGTGCGAGAATCCTTCGCCAGTAGGACAGAAGCGCAAAAAGAACAGCCCGTCTCTCAGATTTACGGTACCGAAACTACTCCAGCGACATCGGCGCCAATACTAGGTAGCATAATCAGAAGATTTCTATCAGACAGGCAGGTGAGACAAATAGATAAATTAGTGAATGGTAACCATAGGGGGATTGGCCGCAGTCAATGGAAAGACAGGTTAAAAGTCATCAGCCTTGTAGAGAGCGGAAAAGTCAATCTAGATAATCCTAGTATCGCAAATAACTACATGAGAGTAAAACTGTCACAGCCAGAATATATTGTTACTGAAGGTGGTCAACGTAGATATAAGACATCTTTAGAAAAAATAGAAGACATGGCCAGGGTTGGTATAGAGCCAGAAAGACCTGCTTTGCTAATTGCTGAGAGTATCGTTGCAAAGATGAATGATTCGCTAAACAAAGAAAATAGCAGCTATTACGACCGACAATTTGCAGTAGGACGCCACAAATTTTCTTCAAGCGACGATGTAGCATCCTTGGCTGAGATGTCTGAGATAGTAGAAAGATATAATATCCCTGAAGTTTGCGATATTATTCGGCAAAACGTTGACGTGCAGTCTTTTGGTGATAAGGCTATAGATTATGCCCTCGAATGGTCCCACTATAAAATAGAGGAGGAATCTGCTTCTGTGGCTAAACAGATAGAACAATCGAGAAGAGGGATTGATTTTTTGCGTAAAATGGGGTACGAGCCGTTTAGAAACGGCGTAGATTCTTTATTCTCAGATTATGACTGTATTACAAAACAAAGCATAGCGGAAAAGTTCTCTTTGATAAGTGAGGATACTGTCGATTCTATGTATCAATATAAATTCCAAGCCTTAAACAATGCCATCAGCAACCATAGATACAGTAAAGATATGCCAATATTAGGAAGTTTAAGGTGCAGCGGGAAAGATGCCTTTGCGCTATTTTGGGAACAGCGTTCACGCGAAACTGGTGAAGACGAATTAAGTGCTCTAGCAAAGAAAGCGGATAAGCATTCTTCTGGTTCTATGATTGCGGAAATGGCCAGAGACTATAGTGAATCTGATGACCAAGAAAATAATCCTCTAAATTTCATTCTCAATAATCCAGACCTACTAAGTGGGCCAGACAGAGGTTTTGTTATTGGGCTTAATTCAGTTATAGCAGAAGCATCCAATGGCTTACAGTGGACAGAAGATCCATTCTATGATGAGAATGACTCATCCTATAGAGACATTAAAGAGCAAGATAAACGACGTTCCGTGAAAGAAGCGGTTAATAGTGTTCTCCGATTCCAATATCAAAATAGAGATGGATACAGACTATTATTTGACGAGGATGGGATATCTGATACGGCAAGAGAAATGGCGATTTTTGATTATGGTGTTAGAAGTATTATAGAAAAATTCGACCCAATATGGAAAAGTCATTTCTCTAGCGGCATGCAGGAAGCCATAGATTCTTACCAAACGGAGAGTTATCTGCTAGAGCATCCAGATTTATTGGGCGAATTAACTCCAAGAAGAAGAAGTCTAGTAGAGTTAATAGCAAAGCATCCAGGTAATCAGCTTGGTTCACTTAGGACTACCGACCTTGCACAATACTTTGACGAGGATGGTGATTTGACACCTAAATTGGCAGAAGATTTGTTTGCTGACGGCTATTACGGCAATAATAGAGGGTTTTTATGTTCTTGCCCTGAAATATATGCTACTTTATCACCGATTCAACAAAGATATTTAGATACTTTACGCAAGACTGACACGCCTAAAAAGGTTTTAGGTTTATCGAATCAAGAAATTGCGCAATATTTTGACGAGAAAGGTCCAAAACCAGAATTTTGGCAGTTTGAATTTTCTGCTGGCGATTTGAGTGGAATGAAAAGCTATTTGGAAAAAACGGCAACCTCTGACGAAAACGGAAAAACAAATTATAA
>JAEEUB010000025.1 GCA_016286785.1 Candidatus Saccharimonadota bacterium | reverse complement strand
ATGTAAGTATCGGTAGAAGAAATGTAAGCTTCTGGTTGATAATAATCAAAATAACTAACAAAATAGTGAACTTCGTTTTCTGGGAAAAAGTCGCGAAATTCTGAGTAGAGCTGTGCCGCGAGGGTTTTGTTGTGAGCTAGGATAAGGGTTGGTTTTTGTACATTTTGAATAATGTTGGCCATGGTGAAAGTCTTACCAGAACCCGTTACGCCGAGCAAAGTTTGTTCCCTAATTCCCTTTTTAATGCCTGCAGTTAAATCGGCGATAGCTTTAGGCTGGTCGCCGGTAGGCTTGAATTTACTAACTAACTTGAACTTTGGCATATTCTAATTATATATTAACCATTACTGGCGCTAAAGCCATCGTAATAGTTGGTTTTGATTTTTGGATGGCCGATTTTATTTGCGGCCGCAACGATTTCTTTAACGTTGTCTGTGAGTCTATAAATTTTGAGATCGCTTGATTTGATTAATTTATTCGTGAGCAATTTTGAGCTATAAAACTTGTCTAACGGTTTCCAAAAAGATTTGCCAAATAAGAATACTGGCATTTTTGGCATCTTGCCTTCTTGCATTAGAATTGTTATTTCGGAAAATTCATCCATGGTACCATATCCGCCCGGGAAAAAGACGTAAACTTTGGCTGACATAGCGAGCATGACTTTGCGCGCAAAGAAATATTTGAACTGAAGCATATCGGTAAGATAAGGATTCGGATGTTGTTCATGCGATAATGTGATATTTAAACCAATTGAACGACCTCCGTATTCGTAGGCTCCTTGATTGGCTGCCTCCATGATACCTGGACCACCACCAGTAATGACAGTATGGCCGTTTTGGGCAAGTAGCTGTCCGAGCTCTCGGGCTTTTTGACAGTATTTGCTTTCTTGTGGAAGTCTGGCGGAGCCAAAAATTGTGACGCCTTGCGGGAAGGTGCGAACAATCTTTAAGCCATCACTTAGGTCTTTAGCATAGGCAGAAGCTCGCTCAAGATCGGCAAGGTTTAATTGTTCAATCGTATCGTGGTCAGCGAACATTATTTTACCTCCTGTATTGGCATTGGATGGAGTTTTTCTTCTCCAGTTAAAATACCTTTTTTAGCACCGAGATTTTTGACTACTGATGTAGAATTGGCTGCACCAAAAATCAGAGATTCTTTAAACGAAAAACCATAAGCTAGATGAGCTAGGAAACCAGAGCCCATAGCATCTCCTGCTCCAGTGGAATCTTTTACTTTAACGTCTTCGTAGATCCCGAGACGATATGTCTCGATACCGTTGGTAGCGATGGCGCCCATGGAGGCGTCGGTAATAATCACAGTTTGGACATAATTAGACAGCTTAGACAAGAGCTCAGTTAGAAGTTGACCAGGAACAATTTCGGCCGCCTCTTGTTTATTCACAATTAAAACATCTACCTCGTCAAGTAGCCCGATAAGCTTTTTTTGTTGTTTTAATTCTGAGAGGCCAGGATTGAACATAACCTTACAGTTGATGGAATGAGCTTTTTCAAAGAAGCGAAGCAATGTATCCATATCTCCGCCTATGGTGGTAGCATAGAGCCAGTCTGGTTGTATGAGATCTAGGTCTGATTCGTCGAAGTTATTAAATGTAGAAGAAGAGCCACGGTGGGTTAGAATGGTTCGTTCACCGCTTTTTGCATCTAGGAGGATGACTGAACATCCGGTGTTTAGTTTAGTAGAAAAGCCAACATAACTACTATCTATCCCCTCATCATCAAGAGTTTGCAAAATCGCTTCTCCTGCTGGGTCTCTTGATATGTTACCTATAAATATTGCTTCGTGACCGTGTCTGGCAAATGATGTGGCGGAATTAGTGCCACCACCACCAACTTCAAATGAAATTTTGTCAATGTCGACCTTGCTGCCGATTTCAAGTTGGCCGAAAATTGATTGACCTTTGTAGTTTGAAGAAACGAAGTCGTCTCGATCAATGAGATAGATATCCTGTAGTGCCGACCCTAAACTGACGATTCTTGCCATTAGATAACTACTCCATTTTTATCTAATTCTTCGGTAAGTTGATT
>JAEEUB010000007.1 GCA_016286785.1 Candidatus Saccharimonadota bacterium | reverse complement strand
TTGTGTCGCTGATTATCTATTTCATTCTAGGAATGAACATCTATTGGATAGGCATCGAGATCGGGTTGCTAAATAATTCCAACCAGGTTCTACGTGACCAATTGTTTGGATCGGATACGGACTCCTCGGAAAAAGAGAAGCAATCCACTCGATAAGGGACTCCTCGGAAAAAGAGAAGCAATCCACTCGATAAGAAGCCGCCCCAGCACGGGGCGGCTTTTTAACACCTCAAAAGACTAGTAAAAATAAAAAGTTTGTGATATAATACTGTTAAGAGTTTCAGCTTGTTTGTTATTGCTGTATACAAACAAGCAAAATAGCGAACACTAGATGTAGGGTTTTCGAAGTAATTATGACTCGCTAAACACCACATATAGCGTAGCTAAATTACTATATATAATATATTAAGTATAAGGAGAGCATTTTAATGCCAACTATTAACCAGTTGATTCGCAAACCTAGAAAAAAGGCTGCGAAAAAATCCAAATCCCCAGCACTTGGTTCTATCATTAACACCCTAAAAACCAAGCGCTACGAAAAGGCTTCGCCATTGAAGCGTGGGGTTTGTATTAAAGTTACAACTAAAACACCAAAGAAGCCAAACTCCGCTATGCGCAAAGTTGCCCGCGTTCGTCTCACCAACGGCCAAGAAGTTTGGGCCTATATCGGAGGAGAGGGACACAACCTACAAGAGCACGCCGTAGTTCTAGTGCGCGGCGGTCGCGTACCAGATCTTCCTGGTGTCCGCTACCACGTAGTACGCGGCACATTGGACCTTCAAGGTGTCGCCAATCGTAAGCAAGGGCGCTCTAAGTATGGCGCCAAAAAGGAGGGTAAGTAATGCCACGTAAAACCACAAAATCCTTGCAACGCAAAGTTAATCCGGATCGCAAATACCAATCGATTCTAGTCCAAAGATTAATCAACAAATCAATGCTAGACGGGAAAAAACAAGTTGCCGAACGCGCTGTTTATGCCGCAATCGAAGGAGCTGCTAAAAAACTAAAATCCGAAAATCCAGTAGAAGTTTTAGAAAAAGCTATAGCCAACGTTAGTCCAAATTTCGAAGTTAAATCTCGCCGCGTTGGTGGCGCAAACTACCAGATTCCTTTCCCAATTTCTGGTCACAGACAACTTCACTTTGCCTTTTCATGGCTAGTACAATCGGCACGCGCACGTAGTGGTATGCCGTACGCCAAACGCCTCGAGGCAGAAATTGTTGACGCCTACAACGAAACCGGTGCAGCCTTCAAGAAGAAGGAAGACTGCCATCGCATGGCCGAAGCAAACCGTGCCTTTGCACACTTTGCCCGCTAAAAAACAATGTGCTTCTTTAAGGACCATAAGTATAGCGCCCTTGAGCGTGTCCGAAAAGAAGCATATTTTGTTTCATTTAACCAATACTGTGCTATAATAGGCATAAGTAGATTTAGGAGGTAAAAATGGTAAAAGTTGCGATTAACGGCTTCGGACGGATTGGCCGAAATGCACTCAAAATTCTCTTGGACAGACGCGACGTACAAGTCGTAGCCATTAATGATATCACCGATGCTAAAACGCTAGCGCATCTTCTAAAATATGATTCCTCCTACGGAGTATACGACAAAAAGGTGTCCGCCGGTAATAATTCTATCATCATAAATACTCGTGAGATACCCGTTTATGCCGAAAAAGATCCCTCTAAACTTCCATGGAAAAAACTAGACGTTGATGTCGTAATAGAATCTACTGGCTTTTTCACAAATCCAGAAGATGCACGCGAGCATATCAAGGCGGGTGCCAAAAAAGTGGTCATCTCGGCTCCAGCAAAAGGTGCAGGGGCTAAAACCGTAGTACTCGGCGTCAACGAAGATGTCGTTGACGCATCTGATAAAATATTATCAAATGCTTCCTGCACAACCAACTGCATTGCGCCAATCATGAAAGTCCTAGAAGACGAATTTGGCGTTGAAAAAGCCATGATGACGACTGTCCACTCTTATACCGGTTCACAAAAACTACTAGATGCACCAGCAAAAGACCTCCGCGAAGCTCGTAGTGCCGCCGAAAACATCGTGCCGACTACTACGGGGGCATCAAAAGCAACCGCTCTAACAATTCCTACCTTAAAGGATAAATTTACAGGGCTTTCCGTTAGGGTTCCAACTCCAGTAGTTTCTCTTTCAGACATTACTGCGGTATTAAAACGAGACACATCGATAGAAGAACTAAATAAACTATTTAAAAAAGTTGCAAGGGAACCTTATTACGAAGGTATCATAGGCGTTATAGAAGAAGAATTAGTCTCGTCCGATTTTATTGGTAACCCTAATTCCTGCGTAATCGATCTACCACTCCTAGACGTTGTAGGTGGAAACATGGTTAAAGTTGTAGCCTGGTACGACAATGAATGGGGATATTCCAATCGCCTCGTAGAGCTTGCCGTAGATTTCGGAAAGGGAAGATCATGAAAATCTACATCGGGGCAGATTATCATGGATTAGCTAAAAAGGAATTATTAAAATACGTCCTCATTACTAAAGGATACAAGGTCCAAGACGAGGGCGCCTTTGAATATCAAAGAGAAGACGATTATAATGATTCAGCTATAGCGGTAGCTAAAAACGTACGCGAAGACCATGGCTCTATGGGTATTTTAATTTGCGACTCCGGCCACGGAATGACAATTCAAGCCAACAGATTTAAAGGGATTCGTGCGGCTAATTGTTTTAACCCAGAGTCCGCCATTCTTGCGCGCCAACACGACGATGCCAACATCTTATGCTTGTCTGCACGCATTATGGAAGACGAGGAAGCTATAGATATTGTAATGGCCTTTTTAAATACGACTTTTACCGAAATAGAACGTCGCGTAAGACGCGTTAATCGCCTAGATGAAAGGGAGGACTATGATTAGAACAGTATCAATCGTGCCGGCAATTTTAACCGACAACAAACAGGACTATCGTACGCAAGTTGAAAGAATCAATATTTTTACCAGGCGCGTACAAATCGATGTCTCGGATGGGATTTTTGCTCCTTACCCCACATTAGACATCACCAACATCTGGTGGCCCAAAAACTGGACAGCAGATTTACATTTAATGGCCTCAAATCCTTCTAATTATCTAGACACCATCTTAAAGCTTCACCCCTCTCTTTGCATTTTGCACGCCGAAGCAAACGAAGACCTTCTCCCAACTTTCAACACGCTAAAAGAAGCTGGTATTAGAACCGGCGTTGCACTTTTGCCATCAACTTATCCAGGAAATATTAAACCATACATTGACGCCGTAGATCACGTACTGGTGTTCGCCGGGCAACTAGGCGTACAGGGAGCACCGGCCGATCTTATGCAGATGGAAAAAATCGCACTTATCCGCAACATGAAACCAGAAGTAGAAATTGGCTGGGATGGCGGAGCAAATATTACTAACATCAGAGCCCTCTCACACGCTGACCTCGATGTAATTAACGTAGGGGCAGCTATTTCGCAAGCCACCGATCCGGGAGCAGCATTTAGAAGCCTGGTCGCCGAAATTGACAAAAACGGAGTAGTGTTGTAATAATGGCACGCATCGTCTCCCTTGGTTCGGCCCTGCAAGATATTTTCTTGATAGACCATGACGATTTAGTTGCAAGACCCATCGATAAAGGCCCAATTTACGGTGATATTTTGGTTGGCTCCAAAGTTGACATCGATAAAATAGCTTATGAAATCGGCGGGGGAGGATTAAACTCGGCTATCACCTTTGCGAGACACGGCCACGAAGCTATTTTTATGGGAAATATCGCCCATGACCCCGCTGGCGAAGCCATAATTAGCATACTAGACAAAGAAAACATTGATAGTAGCTACATCAACTTCTTAAACAAAAAATCTACCGGCACGTCTATTATTCTGCTAGACGAGAGGAGCGGAGAACGCACCATTCTAACCTACAGAGGCGCCTCTGCTCAATTTGGCGAGTTTAACGAACAGGATCTGGACCTAATTCAACCAGACTGGCTCTACACTACATCACTAAAAGGCGATTTTGACACATTAAAGAGATTTTTCAAGAAATCTAAGGACGCAAATATTAAAATAATGTTCAATCCTGGCAGTAAAGAAATAGAGGAGCATAAAAACTTAATTAGTCTTCTTAAATACGTAGATGTTTTAAATCTTAACCAATCCGAAGCCAGACAAATTGTACCCGGAGTTAACCTTAGCGAGCTAATAAGCCATCTGCGTAATTATTGCCCCACGGTTATTATTACAGCTGGACCAATGGGTGGCATAGCCAGCAACAAAGATGAAACATATCGTTTCGGCATTTACGAAGATAAAAAAATAAAGGACGCAACCGGCGCAGGGGACGCATTTGGCTCCGGTTTTTTGGCTCATTTAGCTAGTGGAAAGTCATTTAAAGAATCATTAATCTTTGCATCCGCCAATTCAACATCCGTAATTACCAAAATCGGCGCCAGTAAAGGAATTTTATCGGGAAAAGAGCAATTACATCTAATGCCAATTCAAAAAATCTAGAAAGGAAAACATGATAAAGGCCGAAGAAGAATTAATAAAACAATTATCAATCGCAGATTTAGAGCGCGCAAATGCATACGCCAGAGATTTAGGACAAGGACTGAAAATAGTTCGTTCGTTTCCACAGGGAGTCACTGTTTTTGGTTCAGCTAGACTACCGCAAGACAATAAGTATTGTAAAATGGCACACGAGCTCGGCCACATGTTGGCCGAAAACGGCCATGCAGTAATTACGGGCGGCGGCCCAGGCATTATGGAAGCCGCATCTCACGGGGCGTACGAAATCGGTGGAAGAACTATCGGTCTAAATATTACACTCGCACACGAACAATTTCCTAACCCCTACCTTACTGATTGTCTAACATTTGAGTACTTTTTTGCTCGTAAAGTTGCATTAGCTATGTCTGCCAAGGTATTCGTCTTTTTCCCAGGAGGATTTGGTACAATGGACGAACTATCCGAAATCCTTTGTTTGACGCAGGAAAAGAAAATGCCGACTATGCCAATATTCTTGATCGGCGAAAGCTACTGGAAAGGTTTCGATAAAATAATCGGCAAAATGTTGGCACTAAAACTAATAAGCGTACACGATACTGGGATTTTTAAAATTACCAACAACCTAAAAGACGTCGTTAAGGCCGCCAACAAAATCGGTCATCCAAAAGTTTCAGAAAACTTCTATGATGGCTTTAGAGAGGCTTCTGCACTAGGCCAAGCTGGGAATTAGCATCTGCAATTCTAATTAATTCGTTATATTTAGCAATACGTTCCGTACGAGACAAAGAACCAGTTTTGATTTGTCCTGTACCAAGCCCAACCGCAAGATGTGCAATCGAAACATCCTCCGTATCGCCAGAACGATGAGACATAATAGTATGATATCCAGCATTCTTTGCCATTATGACGGCGTCGATAGTCTCCGACAAAGAACCAATTTGATTAGGCTTAATCAAAATCGCATTTGCGGCTCCTAACTCTATGCCTTTTTCCAATAATTCCGTGTTCGTTACAAACAAATCATCTCCAACCAGTTGTACTCGCCCACCTAATCTTTCGGTCATTTTTTTCCAATTATCCCAATCATCTTCAGCCAAACCATCTTCAATCGAAACCACAGGATAATTATCGATAATCCAAGTATACCAATTAATCAAATCGTCAGCAGATTTCCAATCACCATTAGTCTTCAACTCATAGTGGCCATGATTATAAAACTCGCTTGCCGCTATATCCATAGCAATAGAGATATCTTTACCAAGTTCAAAACCCGCTTTTTGGACAGCTAAACGAATGCATTCTAGCGGCTCATTATTACCTTCTCTTACTCGTGGTGCATATCCACCCTCATCGCCAACTGTAGTCGGATAACCGCGTTCATTCAAAATGTCTTTAAGCGCATAAAAAACTTCCGCCCCATATCGCACAGCCTCAGCTATATTTCCCGCACCAAGTGGCATAATCATATACTCCTGAAAATCGGTTGCCCAAGCTGCATGCGCTCCGCCATTCATTACATTCATCATCGGCATCGGAATAGACATCTGGTTAGTGGTGCCAGCCAGTTCAGCGATATAATAATAAAAAGGCATTTTTCTTGCGTTAGCATTCGCTTTGGCATTTGCAAGAGAAACAGCTAGCACGGCATTTGCGCCCAAGCTAGATTTATTCTCGGTGCCATCTAGTTCGAGCATCAATTGATCAACGGTAAAAGGATCCGCAATGTTACCCACAAGCACATCGCGAATCTTAGAATTAACATTCCAGACCGCCTTTAATACCCCTTTACCGCGGTAATAATTTTTGTCCCCATCACGCAGCTCCAAAGCTTCACCAGAACCGGTAGATGCACCAGAAGGTACAATAGCTCTGCCAAAACCACCATTTCTAAGCCAAACAGCTGCTTCTACTGTTGGATTTCCTCTTGAATCTAAAACTTGTCGCGCTTTTATATCTTTAATAACGAAATTATCCATAAGCATATTATAGCATTTTTTTATGGAACGTGATATCATAAACATAAGTATTATAAAGGAGTTTTTATGGATCAAGATTACGAGGGCACCCCAAATCCCCTCAATCCCAAGCCTACACCAGAAGAGCCGGTCAAGAACGCATCGGAAGCTACAGATCTAAACAACGATAACGTTACTAGACAACAAAACGATAATGCGCCCGAATCGTTTAAACCAATAAAACAAGCTGACGATACATTTGGTTCGCTTAAGCCAATAATACAACCCGAAAACCCATTTGGCACAAAATCAGAAAAAATAAATCCCATAAAAACAACTCTTAGTCGCCCAAACTTTGGCGTAACAAGACCACTAGCGGCCAACAAAAAATTCGTACCCGTAAAGCCAGACAACGATATTAAAGCGACCCCAATACTAGACGAAGCTCCAAACACTTCAAGCGCACAACCAAATAATAGCTCAGCCCCTCAAATCAACGCTGCACCAAAGCCAATCGTTACCGAGGTTAAATCTACTCATACTCTGCTCAAAAAACGGGGCTTGATTGTCGGTGGTATTATTGCGATATTTTTAGCAATAGGTTGCGGCGTAGTTGCAGCGCTCTTAATCATCAATAAGCCAGAAGATCCAGTAAGTATGGCCTTTCAAAACCTATTAGAAAACGGCTACAACGACAATATGGATATAAGCGGCACAGTCGCAATCACCATTAATGACGATAGCTCCCCCTTTTCAAGAATTAAGATTAATCTAAACTCCCAAAAACTCGGTGGCTCGTTTGCTAATTCAGCTGATATAAACTTAAATCTTAAAACACAGAATTCACCAGAAGATACCACAGTAAATATTAGCGAAATATACACACCAAAAGGAGATTTGTATTTTAGAACCGAAAACATGGAGAATCTAACTACATCGCTCATAAACAATCCCGAACCAGTAATTGACTGCAAGAACGAAAAAGATTGCGCTACAATCACCCCATCTGCGGATGACTCAAATTACCCCAATAAAACCACTAACAATGCCGAAAGCAAATGGGTTAAGATTTCTAGTAATACCATCAATCAAGCAATTAACCAAAACTCAAGTTGTTTTACACCACTTGTGAATAGCCTCGACAGTAATTCAAAAAATATCGCCCTGCTATACCAACAAAATCCATTTATTTCCTCCAGCACAGAAGGCATCCCAATCAGCAATAAGAACTATCCGGTGCGCCGCATTGTCTTAAATAAAACAAAGTTTGAAAGCTTTATTACCTCAATTAATAGCTCCAAAGAAGTGACTAACTTAGCTAGTTGCCTAGGACACAGTAACGATGATTTAAATTCGGATAACCTAATTAGTAGCATATCAAATCTACCGAATCTATATGTCGAAATTGACGAACAACATAAGATCTCTAGACTATATTTCGAATACCAAAATAATGATTTTAGCATGATAACGGACCTAAATATTGCATACCCCAACAATATTACCATATCCGAACCGAAGAACTACGAAGAATATGAGACGATTATACAACAATTCATAGAAAACATCGCCAATAATCTAAATATAGAATAAACCTTTTTTTCGAAAAAGTATTGACAAAAATAATTCATAGTGGTATACTAACAACATCCTGAATCGGCAAAAGCCGATTCCAGCACGTTAAACCTCGAAGAAGGGTAAGGTAACGCCTATGATTGTCAATTGCATGCAGAATATCAAAAATAGCTATGCCGCTGCCACCTGGGCCGCCAAGTAGGCTTCGAGAACGGCCGAAGAAGCCCAGGAGTAATGTCACCCATGGAAAAAAGGAGAAGGTGAGCTGATGATCTTTATCAGAGCCGTTATCAAGGCCCGTCCGTCACGATAGCTTATCGGGCGGAGGGAAGCACCCCTTTAGGGGAGTTCGCAAGCGCCCCGAGACAATAAGTCTCGGGGCACTTTTTTATTGACAAAAACTTTACGAAGTGATATCATAAAACGATAACGAGCCACTTGGCTCGCGAACATTAATCGTCGAGAACAGTATGAGGAGGGATGCCTATGATTTGGCATTATACCGCCACCCAGTAGCATATGCGCCGCGCCCCCTATCACTTCAAAAGAAGGGAGAATATGTTCAATAGACCAGCGCGGGCTGCGCCCGTACATCAACACGCCGTTGCCCCCAATCGATGCCAAAGGAACGGCGGAGACGCCCCTCATTCACACCGCAACGCGTTTAGGCGTCACGGCTCCGACGCCTAAGCGTACTGCCCTAAGCCCATAACTGCGAACCTGACGAGCCCCGGGACCTAGCGTCCCGGGGTTTCCTTTTATCTTGAATTTGCTATAATCTAGTCATGAACGAGGCGTTAAAAGAAAAGCTAAAAACCCTCCCGGCAAGTCCCGGAGTTTATTTTCATAAAAACGTCAATAATGAAATAATCTATGTAGGGAAAGCAGCCGTCCTCAAAAACCGCGTTCGACAATATTTTCAAAAATCTCAAAAAGACCCAAAAACCGAAGCCTTAGTTTCAGAAATTGTAGACACCGACTGGATCGTAGTTGATACCGAAATGGATGCTTTATTTTTAGAAGCAGAAATGATCAAACGTTACATGCCAAAATGGAATATCTTGCTACGCGACGATAAAACCGTATCCTACGTTAGAATCGATTTAAAATCAGAAGTACCTTTTGTTTCGTTCACACGTAACCCCACAGACGATAAAGCTACTTACGTTGGGCCATTTTATGGCAAATCGGGAATCGAGAAAGCGGTAAGAATATTGCGCAGGATTTTCCCATACTACGACAAACCATACACGGGCAGAAAAACACTAAACACCGACCTTGGACTAACTCCGGGTATCGAAATCGGCAAGTCAACCGCCAAAGATTATAAACGAAATCTCAAAAAAATGATTCGCTACCTCGAAGGCGACAGAAAAAAACTCCTAAAAGAACTCGAAAAAACTATGCTGCTAGAATCAAAAAAAGGAAACTTTGAAGCCGCAGCAGAAGCAAGAGACCAACTAAGAGGCCTAAAAGAGCTACAAAAGAAAATCGTTTTTTCAGACAAAGAGTTCTTGGATATTTCGTCAGACCAAGCCTTAAAACAGCTTCAAAAAATGCTAAATCTAATCTCACCACCACGCCGAATCGAAGGCTACGACATCTCGCACCAATCCGGCAAAGATACGGTTGGCAGTATGGTAGTTTTCGTAAACGGCACCGCCACCAGAAGCGAATATCGCAAATTTAAAGTACGCACCTCCACAAACGACGATTTAAAAAGCTTGCGAGAAGTTATAGAACGAAGACTAAAACACAAAGAATGGGATTTTCCGAATCTGATACTTATTGATGGTGGAGAAACGCAGATTAATGCAGTGCTTCCACTTATTGGGCCCTATAATATTCCAATAATTGGACGCAGCAAATCTGGAGATCATTCAAAATCAGCTAAGGTCACCCTCGTAATACCCGAAGCCACTGGTAGCTTCCGTCGCATAAAGTTATCTAGCGGCGATCACGTCACGAGACTAATTGCCAGAGTAGACGAAGAAGCCCACCGCTTTGCCATCACATATCATTCTTTACTCAAAAGAAAAAATATGCTAAATTAAGAACAGGAGTTATTTTTATGGACATAGGAAGATTTTTAGAAATTATCATTTTTATCTCAGCAATCCTGACTATCCTTTTAATTTTAGTACAACAACGTGGCGCATCGCTCGGCTCCGGTTCGGGCAGCTCTAGCGAGTTATACACTACAAGACGTGGCCTAGAGAAATCACTCTTCATAACTACAATTGTCACAACATTAGTTTTTGTTTCTTCAATAATAGGATTACTCTTAATTCCGGCATAATATGGCAAACTCAATCAAAAAGCGTGGGCAAAAGATAGCAAGAAAGTTTTCTAAAGCTTCTCTAAAAGCTAGCGAAAACAGCCGTAAACACATCAAAGAAAAACTCATCAATCGTATTTCTCACGTCGAAAATATTCGTTTATTGATTCTTGAGTGGATATTAATGATTAGTGCCCTAATCGTGTTAGCGATAGCTCAAGCCTTTTGGTTCGGTAATTCATACGCCGAAAACGTTTTTACAACCGGGGGTACCTATACCGAGGCTACATTAGGGGAAGTTGCTTCTCTTAACCCTCTTTTTGCTACAACGAGCAGCGAAAAGGTATTAAGTAAATTACTGTTCGCCACGATTTCCAACAATGATTACTCTGGCCACCCCGGAATTGGTCTCGCAAAATCAATCACTCCAAGCGAAAACGGCAAAACATGGATCGTAAAATTAAAAGATAATTTAAAGTGGTCAGACGGCGAACCAATTACCAATGACGACGTATTATTTACCATGGAATTAATCAAAGATCCGGCCGTAAACTCAATCTACGATTCTAATCTCGCCAACGTTAAGGCTTCGATAAGCGAAGCGGGAGAAATCATCTTCACTCTGCCCACACCGTATGCTGACTTTATTTCAGCCCTCGATTTTCCAGTTGTCCCAAAGCATGTTCTAGAAAATACTAACCCCAAAACGCTCGTAGAGGACAATTTCTCTAAATCTCCAGTTACTTCTGGAGCCTTTTCGTACAATGCTGCCCAAAATTCTACTCCAGGAGAATTTGTCTATTATCTATCTACTAACCCAGATTACTACAAGGGGAGACCTTTACTTAACGGCTTCGCAATCCATACATATAATAGTAAAGAAGACGTTATTCGCGCAATCAATAGTGGAGCGGTTACGGCTACCGCAGAATTATCCGAAATAGACTCCAGCCAGATTAACTCCGATCAATTTAATCAGAAAAACTCCACGTTAAATTCGGGTGCATTTATTTTCTTTAACACCGCGCACGAAAGCGTCAAACAAAGAGAATTGAGAGAAGCCATCAGACAAGGAATAGATTTAGCCAAGATTCGCGAGCAAGCAAAAGAAGCTCTGCCACTTAATTATCCTTTACTAAGTTCACAAATAGAAATCAGCAATTATCCCGCCCTTCCAGAATATGACGCCGAAACGGCCAAAACCAAAATATCGGAGTTATCAGGCGAAACTCCAATCCATATAGATATCGCAACAGCTAATTCCGGATATTTACCAAACGTTACAGAAACGGTTAAATCAGAATTAGAAAACCTGGGAATTGAGGCTACTGTCTCAATCTACGAAGAGAACCAGGACTTCATCACCAATGTCATTTCGAAACGAAATTACGACATTTTAATATACGAAATTGAACTCGGAGCAGATCCAGATTTATTACCGTATTATCACTCCTCACAGGCTTCTGCGGGAGGGCTCAATCTCTCAAACTATAAAGATACGCTAGTAGACGATTTACTTCTTGGCGCGCGTGACACTTTGGACGAAAACCTTAGAATAAAAAAATACGAGAGCTTCCTCGAACGCTGGGTGACAAACGTACCCGCTATCGGACTTTACAAATCCAATCTAACTTATTTTTATAATAAAAACGTACGTACTTTTAGTGACGATACTAAGCTTGTCACCGCCCTCGATCGTTTCGTCGATATCAATAACTGGGCGGTTAATAAAACCACCAAAAACAAAACCCCATAATCATAAATATTGTGATATAATTGTGCTATGCGCGCGTGGTGGAATTGGTAGACACGCTACCTTGAGGTGGTAGTGGCCACATTTACAGCTGTGCTGGTTCAAGTCCAGTCGCGCGCACCAAACTTAGTGGTGCAAAGCGATCACAACAAAACAAAGGAGGTAGATGAAAAAGAATATTATAAGTACCCTAGCAATCGGCCTTTTAATGGTTCTTGGCTTAGGGTTTTTTGTAGGCCAAGTATACGCCGAAGAAGAAACTAAGGCCAGCGAAGATACATCCGGCACCAGCATCCGACTATCACCAGCCAATTTCGTGGTAAAACTACCTCCAGATTCCATAGTCGAAAATACCTTCGAAATCAAAAACGAAGGCGAAAGCGAAATCAAAGTCGAAGTATACGCTAGTCCATATTCCTACACCTATTCCGAAGAAGAGGATGCCTACAAGCTAGGATTTTCCAAAGAAAACAACTTTACCCAATTGTCCCGTTGGATGACTTTTGAAGACGCATCTGGAAACTATGTCGAAAAACCGACATTCACTATCCCCGGCAACGAAAAGCTCAACGTAAAATACCGCATCAAAACTCCAATCAACATGCCTAGCGGCGGCCAATATGCTGTGATATTTACTCACGCCTTAACCAGCGTAACATCTGGTAGCGGTATCCGCACAGAAGCAAGCCCAGGCATCGTAGTATATGGTCATGCTACCGAAGGGGAAAATATTATCTCTGCCGAGGTTTCTAAGCTCTCGATCGAAAAGGGAATAACCGAAAATGAAATCTCACGCAACAACATATATGCAACCGCAAAGGTAAAAAATAACGGCAATGTGGATTTTGTTGCAACCGGAAAACTAGAAGTTAAACCAATTATCGGATTCTCGTCCTACGAAAACACCAACGGCGCCAGAGTCTCCGTTATCCCAGAAGTAGAGATGAGTGTCTTTGAAGAATGGAAGGATACTCCAGGTTTTGGACTATACAAAGCTACTTGGACAGTAACCGCTGGCGATCAAACAGAAACAACCGAGCGCACTTTCTTCTTATTCTCGCCAGTAGCGCTAATTGGTGTAATTTTATTATTGACATTTTTAACCATATGGATTATAATGCTAATCAGGAAACGTAAAGCACGTCGCTCTAGGTTGGCTATCTAGACGATTTTACGAAACCAAAATAAACAATAAAAATTAAAAAGAGAGTGTAGAGTATGAAAAAAACATCAAAAACAATACTTGGCATTTTTGGGCTCGTAGCAGTCATAGTAATGACGCTTCTCGCCGCAATTATGCCATCATCAGATACCTCAGCCATGGACGGTGTAACCGACACCGTTGTTGTAACCGTGGTAAATAGTCATGCATGGATTAAAATCAACAATCCAAGCAATGACGCAATTTTGTCGCATCCACAACAAACTGTTGAATTTGAATATGGAAAACTTCGAAAAGCCACGGCACAATTAATATACACCGATGACCACGGCACCACTCACGCCGTAGATCTTGGCGAAATTGATTTAAGCGAAGATACTGGAACCGCCGGAATATCCATAGACCTATCTGGATACGGATATGGAGATATGACAATCAAAGTAATTGGTGAGGGAATCTATGGTGAACCATACGAAGATGCTATCGCTATTTCGTATTATCCAGTAACCACAACCGTAGAGCAAGATCCCGACACCGAAGATGTCTACGCCAATCTAGATTACGATCTAGACAATCCGGAAATCGATACTCTAGTGCTTAATATTTATGACGAAAAAGATCCAGAGAAACTTCTATGGACCATCACCGTTCCGCGTGGAACCACTAAAGTAGAATTACCGTTCGCCGAAGAAGGCTATGCGGCAGGAAAATATATAATCACCACTACTGCCTACAATGCAAACGGCGAAGATTTGTACGTACCATACGTAGTAGGCCTAGATTATACTAGAAAAAACGTTCCAACCGATGTACCTAACACTGGTACACTTACAGCCGGGGCGCTAAACGTCTCTAAATCAGACTTTCTTGTAACTAGCCTCATCGTTCTGTTAATTGCTAGTTTTGGCGGCATCTATTTCGTATCTCGTCGCAAAAATAGCTCTAAGAAATAAGACTTAAAACTCATATTCTGCACAAAAAAATTGGGCACTCATACTGCGAGGGTGCCCAATTTTAATGATATATTTATTCAGTTACGCCGAGCTCGATACGCTTAAACTGACGAATAGCAATATTTTCACCAGTTTTAGCAATCGACTCTTTAATAAACTGTTCAACAGTCTTAGTGTCGTCCAAAATGTAAGGCTGATTCAATAGAACTTTATCCGAAAAAGCCTTCTTCATTTGACCTTCGAGAATTTTCTCTTTCATATTCTCTGGGCCCTTAAAGTTAGCTTCTAGCTCCTTAATTTTAGCGTTTTTAACTTCTTCTGGAATATCTTTTTCAGAAACATAAAGAGGATTCATTGACGCAACTTGCATAGCAATCTGGTGAGCAAGAGTCTTAAACTCCTCAGTATTAGCCACAAAGGAAGTCTCACAGTTCACCTCAACAATCGCGCCAAGGCGCCCATCATGAATATAGGCCTCAACCCTACCCTCACGAGTCTCACGATCGCCGCGTTTTTCGGCTTTAGTTAAACCTTTTTTACGCATAGCTTCTAAAGCTTTATCAAAGTCACCCTTAGCTTCAACTAAAGCCTGCTTAGCATCAGTAAGACCAGCGCCAGAAAGTTCTTTTAATTTTTTTATTTGTTCGATATCAATTTTTACGTCTGCCATTTTGCCTCCTAGTTATTTTTTACCTTCTTTTATTGCATCCACAAAATAGTCTAGCACTAATTTGGTTGCCTTGATAGAATCATCATTCATTGGAATTACATAGTCAATACCCGTAGGGTCTACATTTGAGTCAACCAGGGCAAAGACCGGAATATTTAATCCTTTAGCTTCTTTGATGGCATTTTTTTCCTCATTCGCATCTACTACTAATACAGCGGCAGGTTGTTCAGTCATATCTTTTATGCCACCATAACGCTCATTCAATAAATCGATTTCCTCTTGAAACCTTTGAACTTCAAGCTTAGAATAACGATTCTCGAGCTCACCACTATTCATGCGCCTCTCGAGATCTTTAAGTTTTTTGATCTGGCGGTTAACGGTTTCAACATTAGTAAGAGTGCCACCAACCCACCTTACGGTAACATAAGGCATTTCAACAGATTCCGCCGCCTCTTTTACTATGTCCTTCATTTGTTTCTTAGTGCCTACAAAAAGCACTTTCTTGCCATTTTTGGCGATCTCGGTAATTTTAGGCAATGCTACCTCTAAACTACTGACCGTTTTAGCAAGATCAATAATATGCGCGCCGTTACGCTTGCTATGAATATATGGCGCCATCTTTGGGTGCCAACGGCTAGTTTTGTGCCCAAAATGAGCACCACTCTCAAACAGAGCCTTCATATCGACTTTCGTAGCCATATGATTTCCTTTCTCTTCATCCTTGGGAATCTAAGCCTAATCGCCAGGAAACCTCCCAAGAATTGATTCATTAATTAATATACCCCACAACTATATCACGAATCATAAAAAAATGCAATCCGTCGTACTAACGCAGCGCCGATGTAAACCTCATTTCGTGAGCGTCTCGTTATTATAACCTATTGACAAATAAGCAAATATATGATAAACTTACTAACAAGGCCTCCACATAGAAAGGAAAGATTATGGCCAGATTAAGCCCCATAGGATCTGAAGAATGGTACATGGACATTCAGCTCAGAGGAGTGAGCAGGGTTTATCGCGAACACGGCATTACAGCAAAAAGGCCGGTCGTTGGTAAGACCGGGTTCGTCCATGCCGAAGATGGCAATGACGACAAGCTGGCCGAAAGGCGCGAGGAGACTGAAGAGCTCCGATCAATCATGTACGAGTCCTAGCACCTTACGCCCCCGAGAGCATCAGCTCCCGGGGGCCTTCCTTTTTCGGTAAAAATCCCACAAATAGTTTTCCTTTACATTTTTTAGAATATCTGATATAATGACGAGAATTATGAGTAAAAAAGAATTACATCCTAAAGATTATCGCTATGTCGTTTTTTCAGACGAGGCAGCTGGTTTTTCGTTTTTAACCAAATCTACCGCAATTAGCGAAGAAACCATCAAATGGGAAGATGGCAACGAATACCCATTAGTAAAAGTTCAAATATCTTCTGCGAGCCACCCATTCTTCACCGGTGAAGAAAAGATCATCGATACAGAAGGCCGCGTAGACAGATTCAAAGCTCGCGCTGAAAAAGCCAAGAAATTGCGTGAGGCGCTAGAAAACAAAGCGAAAAAAGCCGCTAAAGAAGCCGAGAAAAAAGCTCGCGCAAACGACAAAATCGAAGCAAAAGCCGATAAATAGAAAAGAGGCCCTAGCAGGGTCTCTTTTTGTTCAAAACCACACTATGCTATAATAAAAGAATATTAATAAGGAGTTGTTATGTTTGACACCAAAGAAGATCGCAAGAAGATGGAAGAAGTCATCGAACGATTTGATAATGAAATGAAAAAGGTTCGCACCGGGCGCGCCCATCCAGACATGCTAGCCGGAATCAAAGTCGAATCTTATGGTCAAATGATGCCCCTGAATCAAGTTGCCAATATTACTGCCGCAGATGCAACCCTGCTCGTTGTTACACCTTTTGATCCAGCAAACATCAAAGCCATCTCTGAGGCTATTAGAGCAGATCAATCTTTAGGCCTCAATCCCGCCGACGACGGCCGAGTAGTACGCGTGCCAATCCCAGCCCTCACCGAGGAACGCCGCAAAGAAATCGTAAAGCAAGCTTCGGTCAAAGTGGAAGAAGCAAAAGTTGCTCTTCGCAACAAACGCGAAGATGCGAGAAAAGCCATCAAGGCTGCAGCCGAAATGAGTGAAGACATCAAAAAACGTGCCGAAAAAGAAATTGACGACCTTACTAAAGAGTTTAGTGATAAAATAGAGGCCGCTTTTAAAGAAAAATCCGAAGAAATAATGAAAATATGATTAATCACTTAGGAATCATCGCAGACGGCAATCGTCGTTGGGCGAAAGAACAAGGACTACCAACTTTTGAAGGTCACAGAAAAGGCCTAGATACACTCGAAAAAACAGTAGATTTAGTGGCCGCTGAAGGTGTTAAATATCTTACTTTTTACGTTTTTAGCACCGAAAACTGGGGAAGAAATAGTACCGAAGTTTCCTTTATCATGTCCCTAATTAAAAACCGAATTTTAGGATACGCTAAAGAGCTAAAAGAAAAGAATCTTCGTTTTATAGTCCTTGGCACCAAAGATAGACTTAATCCCAAACTCGTTAGCTTCTTGGAGCAAGCCGAAAAAATAACCGAGGATTGTACCGGTATGACGGTATCCTTTTGTTTTAACTATGGTGGCGAACAAGAAATCGCCGACGCGGCTAAAATAGCGGCTAGAGAAGGCGAAATCACGCCAAAGACCATCCGAAAACACTTATACCATCCAGAAATTCCAAACCTAGATATGGTAGTTCGAACCTCGGGCGAAGAGCGAATCTCCGGCTTTATGCTCTGGCGCTCATCATATGCCGAATTTATGTTTATAAAAAAATACTTTCCAGACCTAAGCGCGAAAGACATCAAAAAAATCATCGAAGAATACAATAACCGCAACCGCAGGTTCGGCAAATAACAGATTCATTTTGCAACTAAACTTAAGAATTAACTTTTTTATGCTATAATTAAAGAATGGATATTGTTGTAGGGGTAATTGTCGGTCTCATAGTTTTAATGTTTTTAGTGACCGCACACGAATTCGGCCACTTTATTATGGCCAGAAAAAACGGCGTTAAAGTATTAGAATTTGGAATTTGTTTTCCACCTAGGATGGTTGCCTGGGTCAAAGATCCTAAAACTAAAAAATGGCGCAAATTGCCACGCAAAGAATGGAAAAAACCTCAAGATGGGTTGATTTTTAGCCTGAACTGGCTACCAATTGGCGGTTTTTGCCAAATGGACGGTGAATCTGCGGCTGACACCAGAAAAGGAACTTTTGGCAATGCTAGTTTTTTAAGTAAAACCAAGATTTTATTTGGCGGCGTAGCCATGAACTGGCTTGTGGCCTTCATTATTTTTACGGTCCTCGCCTGGACCGGTATGCCAGAATTCCTTGATAATCAATTTACGATTACAAGCGACTCCAGAATAAGTGCAAAACCAGTTCAAATAACTTCAGTGGCCGAAAATTCCCCGGCAGACAAAGCCGGCATAAAAAACGGGGATTACATTATCGCAGTAGACGATACTACCGTTAAATATTCAAGCGATGTCTCGGAATACAACGAAGCCCATGCGGGTCAAAGTGTAATCTATAAAATTATCCGAAGCCAAAATAGCGAATGCATCAAAAATCCAGAATGTTGGAATGGTGAATGTGACCGTAATGAGCCCCTAGAATCGCTAGAAATACCGACCACTCTAAACAATAAAGAATCCGAATACCTACTTGGGGTTACGATGTCCACATCACAATCACTCACTTATTCCACATGGTCGGCACCTATCGTTGGGGCCGGACTAACCCTACAGCTAACAGGCGAAACATTTAAAGGCGTTGCAGAGATGATTGGTAATTTAGTATCTGGCATAGCCAGGCAATTTAGCTTTAATCCAGAAGTACGCGAAGATGGGCAAGAAGCAATTTCGACGGTCGGCGAATCAATTTCTGGCCCTGTAGGCATCATCGGCGTGCTCTTTCCAACTTTTACTGCAGCTGGCCCAACCAACCTAGCTTTCCTCACGGCACTGATATCGGTTTCTTTGGCTTGCATGAACGTCCTCCCCATCCCAGCTCTTGATGGTGGACGATGGTTACTTATCGCAGTCTATAAACTTTTCAATAAAAAACTTACCAAGGAAACTGAGGAAAAAATAGTCTCCCGCGCCATGTTTGTTTTACTTGCACTTATCTTCATCGTTACAATCCTAGACATAGTAAGAATAGCAAACTGATAACCAAAAAATATGGCGAATAAGAAAAACACACAGATAAAGCATGTCACTAAAAAGTCACTAATAATTGTTTTTATGGAGATATTAGTGCTACTTTTACTAACCACAATACTCGCCATCTGGCCATTTAGCCAATCCGCACTTCCAAGCATTTTTACTATATTACTCGCTATTCTTTTGCCTGGCTTTATTGCGCAAAAATTTCGTAAGACCAATCTAGGAAAAAGCATCACATTTTTAAAACTGGACCGCACGGAAATCGGACTAAAAGGCTTGCCCACCTGGGCCGACCTTGGGCTCGCACCCATAGGCTTTGGAGCCTACTTCCTTTTCGCCTTAGGACTAACCTCGCTATTATTTTGCCTCCCGTGGCCCCATGAAAGCCAAATGCCGATCGTTAACAATCATTTATTACTATCAAATTTTGATACAATCATTTTGTTTTTAAACCTAGCAGTCATTGTTCCTATTGCTGAAGAAATCATTTTTCGCGGCTGGCTATATGGTAAGATGCAAAACTCGCTCCTAACCATGTTCAAAGCCCCAACATCCACAGTCATTTCCATGTTAGTGGTATCATTGCTATTTGGCGTCTTTCACGGTCAATGGGACGCAGCAGCAAACATGTTTGCGATGTCCATAGTTTTATGTGCCATGCGAGAAACCACGGGTACAATCTACTCTGGAATGCTAATGCACATAATCAAAAACACGATTGCGTTCTGTGTTATAATGTTTGCATGAGATTATCTAACACTTTTGTCAAGACACTAAGAGAAGCTCCCAAAGACGAAACAGCAAGGAATGGAGCATTACTGGTACGAGCCGGCTACATTCATAAAGAAATGGCCGGAATATACGACTATCTACCACTAGGACTAAGAGTAATCGAAAACATTAAAGAAATTGTTAGGCAAGAGCTAAACAAAATCGGTTGCGAAGAATTACTTCTTACTGCTTTACAAAATCCAGAACCGTGGGAAAAGACTGGTCGATTTAGCGAAAAAGAAGTGGATGTATGGTTTAAAACTGAGCTTGCAAGCGGCGGCACGCTAGGCCTTGCGCCTACGCACGAAGAACCAATCACCAGTCTGATGAAGAATTATATATCCAGTTATAAAGATTTACCTAGATATGTCTATCAATTTCAAACCAAATTTAGAAACGAATTAAGAGCAAAATCTGGAATTTTGCGTGGTCGCGAATTCTTGATGAAAGACCTCTATAGCTTTCATGCTACCGAAGAAGATTTAGATAGCTTCTACAAAGAAGTAGAAAAAGCCTACATGAAAATCTTTGAACATCTAAGCCTAGGTGACTCAACTTTAGAAGTGTTTGCATCTGGTGGAATGTTTTCCAAATACTCCCACGAGTTTCAAACAATTCTACCTGTAGGGGAAGACACTATTTACTACAATAAAAATCGTACAGTCGCATTAAACAAAGAAGTTCTAAACGAAGAAACCATGAAAGACCTCGGCGTAAAGAGAGACGAGTTGGAAGAAACCTCCGCAGCAGAAGTAGGCAATATCTTCAAGCTAAAGCTAAAGTATTCAGAACCTCTAAATCTAAAATTTGTAGATCAAGACAATGTTCAAAAAGACGTATATATGGGGTGTTATGGAATTGGTATTTCAAGACTCATGGGCGTTATAGCCGAAAAATTTGCCGACGATAAAGGTCTTGTTTGGCCAGAAGCGGTAGCGCCATTCAAGTATTACTTAGTCGGCATAGGCGAAGCTGGCACTCGTCGCGCTGAGGAACTCTATCAAGAAAACCAAGATGCAATTCTGTACGACGATAGAGACGTGCGTACTGGTGAAAAATTTGCTGATGCCGAGCTCATGGGTATCCCGTATCGCATCGTAATCTCCGACAAATCACTAGAGGCTGGTTCACTTGAAATTACAGACCGAAAAACCGGTGACACTAAACTAGTTAAAACTCTTGACTAGTAAGGTAATTTTAGGTAAACTGTTCTAGGATGTAAGTGGGAGTAAAAATGATTAAGAAAAGAATTAACTTAACTGCCGAAGGCAAAAAAGAATTAGAAACCGAATTAGAAGAATTAATAAAGAATCGCCCCGTAATTGCTGAAAAAATTGCCACAGCACGCGCTTTTGGCGACCTTTCCGAAAACGAAGAATATAGTTCAGCGCGTAACGAGCAAAAAATGGCCGAAGGGCGTATTCTAGAAATTCAAGACATTCTAAAAAATGCCAAAATAATTCGTGGCGGCAAGAAGAATAAAGCCGTACTAGGAGCAACTTTGTCACTCAGTATGGGCGGAAAGAAAATGCAATACACCCTAGTTGGCCCTACCGAGGCTAATCCACTTGAAGGCAAAATTTCTGATGCTTCACCAATCGGCAAGATGTTACTTGGTCGCAAAGCTGGTGAAAAATTTGATTTTAATGGTAAAAAGGTCGAAATCCTCGACATTAGTTAATTTAGCATCCCCATACAAAGTTCTGTTTTTATGTTATAATATATAACATGTTACTCGAAGATTATAGAAACGAAAGATTACGCAAACTAGAAGAAATCAGAAAAAAGGGCATCGATCCTTTTCCATCAAAAAGCAACCGAAACTGCAAAATAGCTGAAGTTATTAATCATTACGATGAAAAGAAGGGGCAAGAAGTCACTGTAGTTGGCAGAATTACCGCCATCCGCTCCTTCGGGAAACTAGCTTTTATTAAGCTACAAGATTACACTGGTGCAGTGCAAATTTTCATGAAATCATCACAAAACGCCACACCAGAAAACATGTTTGGCGCAAAAGAATTAAAACTCCTTGATATAGGTGATTTTATCGAAGCAAAAGGCATCGTCGATAAGACCCAGACCGGCGAAATTTCGGTATTCGCTGACTTCGTTAGGTTGCTTACTAAATCGCTTCGTCCTTTACCAGAAAAATTCACTAACAAGGAAGAACGTTACCGAAGACGCTACGTAGATATGAACGTCAATCCCGAAGTAAGAGAACGTCTGGTTAGGCGCTCTAAGTTTTGGCAAGCTACAAGAGACTTTATGAATTCACATGGTTTTATAGAAATAAACATTCCAGTTCTAGAACACACCACTGGCGGCGCAGACGCAAATCCGTTTATTACACACATGAATGCGCTAGATGAAGATTTTTATCTTCGTATTTCGCACGAATTACCGCTAAAAAGACTACTTGGCGGAGGATTCGAAAAAGTATATGACATTGGTCCACGTTTTAGGAATGAAGGCGTAGACGATGAGCACCTTCCAGAGCATGTCGCCTTCGAGGCCTATGCGGCCTACGAAAACTACGAAGACGGCATTAAGTTTTACGAGGAAATGATGAAATACGTCTGTCTAAAAACATGGGGAACCTTGCATTTTAAAGTTGGCGGCTTTGATATTAATTTAGATTGCGAATGGCCGCGGTATAAATACGCCGATTTACTGCGCGAAAAATACGATGTAGATGTGTTTAATCCCGATAGAGAGCAGCTAATTCAGATTCTAAAAGAAAACGGCGTAGTGTCCAACTTTGATATGACCACTCCACATCTAATCGACCACGTCTGGAAATTAATACGTAAAACTTCGGCCGGACCATATTGGGTAATCGAAGAACCACTTAGCTTGTCTCCCCTCGCTAAAAAATCAACTAAAAACCCTCTGGTTACCGAACGCTTCCATCCCGTGATTGCCGGCACCGAAATGGGGAACGGCTTCTCTGAGTTAAACGACCCACTTGACCAGCTCGACAGATTCAAAGAGCAACAAGCAGCACGCGACGCAGGAGATGAAGAAGCTCAAATGCTAGATATGGACTTTGTGGAGATGTTAGAGTACGGTATGCCACCCGCTTGCGGATGGGGAAATAGCGAAAGAAACTTTTGGCTACTTGAAGGTGTATCTGGCCGCGAAGCTGTGCCATTTCCAACTTTAAAATCTAAGGAAGATTAATCACAAATCTATTATCTTAACACGGGATTTTTGGCCACGAACAATAGTAATCGAAGTTTTTGGAACACTAAAATATTTCGAGAGCGCCTTAAAAAGGGCAGCATTAGCTTCGCCATCATGAGGCTTTGCGCGAAGATAAACAGTCAATTCGCCAGGACTAGTCTCCACAATTTTTTCCCGTGAAGACCCTGGCTTAACTACTATTTGATATCTCATATTGGCTTTTATTATAACATAAGGGTACTCTAATCGAGCAGAAACGGCACCCTAATCGAGCGCAAACGACCAATCAGAAATATTATCACCTAGGTGTTATAATAGTAAATATGGCTAAGTTTAAACTTGTATCCAAATATCAGCCGACTGGCGACCAACCTAAAGCAATAAGGCAGCTCGTAGACGGGATAAATGCCGGCGTCCACGAGCAAACCCTGCTTGGCGTAACTGGGTCAGGCAAAACTTTTACCATGGCCAATATTATCGAAAAAACAGGGCGACCGACTTTAATTCTGGCACATAATAAAACCTTAGCCGCACAGCTGTATTCGGAATTCCGTGACTTTTTCCCAGAAAACGAAGTACATTATTTTGTTAGTTATTTTGATTATTATCAACCAGAAGCCTACATTGCCTCCACCGACACATATATCGAAAAAGATTCGGCAATTAATGACGAAATTGACCGATTAAGGCATGGCGCAACCGAAGCACTTCTTACACGCCGCGATGTAATCGTGGTGTCGTCTGTTTCCTGTATCTACGGTATCGGTTCGCCGGCACACTACGAGGAAATGTCTTTACCAATCTGGAAAACTAAAAACGGATGGCTAATCGATTCAGAACAAAAATCCTCGCTATTGCCACTTGCTCAGCTTGATTTTATCCGCCGGCTTGTTAGTATGCAATATCATCGAAACGACCTAGCATTTGAACGCGGAAACTTTCGAGTTATAGGCGATACTATTGATTTGTACCCCGCAAATGGAGAATATGCTTATCGGTTCGAATTTGGATTCGACACGTTAGAGGAAGTAAAGATTGTCGATCCATTAACTTTTGAGCTGCGCGAAAAACCAGACCATGTACATATTTTTCCAAACACCCATTACGCAACGCCGATGGACCAACTAGAAAAAGCCCTTATTACAATTAGAGCCGAATACGAAGATAGACTAAAGTACTTCGAGAAACACCAAAAGTATCTAGAAGCTCAAAGATTATCACAAAGAACTAAATACGATTTAGAAATGCTGAAAGAAACTGGCTTCGTAAAGGGGATTGAAAATTATTCTAGACACTTAGACGGGCGAAAACCAGGGGAACCACCGGCAACTTTGCTCGACTTCTTTCCAAAAGATTTTTTGCTTATCGTCGACGAATCACATATGACCTTACCGCAAGTACGCGGGATGTATAATGGCGATCATGCCAGAAAACTAACTCTGGTTGATTATGGTTTTAGATTACCAAGCGCGCTCGATAATCGCCCACTCACCTACGGAGAGTTTCAAAAACATATTAATCAAGCCATTTATGTTTCCGCAACACCAGGAGAATACGAACTAGAGGTTTCACCAAAACCAGCCGAGCAAGTCATTCGGCCGACCGGACTACTTGACCCAGATATTGAAGTCAGAAGTTCAGATGGGCAAATAGATGATTTAATGGAGGAAATTGACAAAAGAATCGCCAAAGGCCAAAGAACACTAATCACAACTTTAACCAAGCGGATGGCCGAAGATTTGACCGACCATCTTAAAGAGCGAGGAGTAAAGACCGCCTATATTCATTCCGATATTGATACCTTAGAGCGCGGCGATATTCTACGAGATCTGCGCGAAGGCGTCTACGACGTACTGGTAGGAATTAATCTTTTGCGTGAAGGACTAGATCTTCCAGAAGTATCCCTCGTTGCAATCTTAGATGCCGACAAGGAAGGGTTTCTACGTTCCGAATCTGCATTGATTCAAACCATCGGGCGAGCCGCCAGACATGAAGAAGGGAAAGTAATTATGTATGCCAACTTCATCACCGAAAGCATGGAAAAAGCAATCACGGAGACTAATCGACGTCGCGAGATTCAAAAAGAATATAATGAAAAGCACGGCATTACACCCCACTCAGTTCAAAAAGAAATATCTATGGGGCTAAGAGCGATCATTCCTGAAAAAGAAAAGGAAAATAAGCTAGATGTTAAACGAATTCCAAAAGATGAACTACCTGCATTAATTAAGCAACTGTCTTCCGAAATGCAACTTGCAGCAGCAAATCTAGAATTCGAACGCGCAGCAGCCCTGCGTGACGAAGTGGCAAGAATCAAAGATTTTATGGAAGGTAAGAAGACATCCTAAACTAGAGTTACATTACTAGTTATGCTATACTTATAATATGGAAGCGGTGGGTATTGCCGAAATTAACCAGATTAAGGAACGCATCAAGCTATGCGATTATCTTTGCGTTGCGCAGCTATACCTACAAGAGAATTTTTTATTAGCTCGCGAGCTCAAACACGAAGATATTAAGCCTAGATTGCTTGGTCACTGGGGCACTTGCCACGGAATTAATGTAGCTTACGCAAATCTAAAAGCTAAATACCAAGACGACCCAGACTTTTCCTTCATACTAGGTCCAGGACACGGGTTTCCGGCATTAAATGCTAACCTCTGGCTAGATAAAGAGTTAGAAAAAATTGACCAAAAAGCAACTATAAGTAAAGCTGGGCTCGCCTATCTATGCAAAAACTTTTCCTGGCCAGACGGGTTTCCAAGCCACGCCAGCCCCATTACTCCAGGCGTAATCACCGAGGGCGGAGAGCTTGGTTATGCGCTTGCAAACGCATATGGATTCAGCTTAGGTCACCCCGAAAAAACCATAGCAGTCTTAATCGGCGACGGCGAACTAGAAACCGCAACGGCGATTGATTCTTTGAACCTTAACGACCTATTAAGTGATAAAAATAATGGCAAAGTTTTGCCCATTTTACATCTAAATGGATACAAGATTTCCGCCCCCTCAATCTATGCCAGAAAATCAGAAAGAGAATTACTTGAATTAATACGAGGCTTTGGCTTTACTCCACGCGTAATAGACAGCAATGATCCCGAAGATTTTCAAATGGTATTAAACGAAAAGGCCAACTCGCCCTTCTTTATTCTAAAAAGCGAAAAGGGATTCGGTGGCCCTAATCGTTACCACGAAGCCCATCAAATACCATTAAAAAACCCTAAGACTAGCGAGCAAGAGCTAAAAGAATTGGAAAGGTGGCTAAAGTGGCTTAAGCCAGATAATCTAGAAGAGCTACTTGGCCTTAAAAAGGAGACCCATGACGAATAAAGGTAATAAAGAGCCACTATTCTCCAGTGCAAAAAGAATCGGTAGCTTACTTAGTGAAGAATTTAAAAAAGATCCTCACTTCTATTTCTTCTCTCCTGATGAAACGACCTCCAATAGATTTGATCAAATCTTTGACGTTGAAAAACGTGCATGGGGAAACCTCGTCCAAAAACCGTGGGATTTACCCGAGGCATCAAACGGACGAATTATAGAGATGCTGTCCGAAAATGTTCTATTTTCGACCATGACCGGCCACCTCATGAACGGCGAAAAAGCAATGATGGGAAGCTACGAAGCCTTCTATCCCATTATTACCGCACAGCTCTTGCAACATATCAAATTTATCAAGCAGTCCGAAAAAATTTCGTGGAGAAAACCCATTCCAGCTGTAAATTTACTATCTACCTCAACTTGCTGGAGGCAAGATCACAATGGTTTTACCCATCAAAGTCCAGCGCTTATTAGTACTTTGCTTAGCATCCCTTCTAACATGGCAAACTGCATCTTTCCAATTGATGATATTGCCACAGAACAAGTCTATAAATTCATGATCGAATCAAACAATGTTGTAAATCTTACAACATTTGATAAGAACGAACATCCTAGACGACTTAACCCTAGTGGCGTAGATTCTAAAATCTCTGGAGCAAGAATCATGAAACCAGACGCCGAACCGGATTTTATTTTTGCAGCTTGTGGAGATATCGTAGCAAACGAAGCCATCGAAGCAATTAGAATATTAAGTCACGATATTCCAGAAATCAAAATTCGTTTCGTCTATATCGATGCACTGTCGTATCGCGGAATTGGAACCACTAATAATAAGCTCAATAAGACAGAATTTGAAAAGCTCTTCACGAAAGACAAACCAATTATTGCAAATTTCCATGGATATCCAGAAACCCTAGAAAACATTCTGGAAAATTATACCGAAAGAAGAAGACTCAGAGTGCACGGATTTAACGAAGAAGGCTCAACCACTACACCGTTCGAAATGTTAAGAAAAAATGCAGCATCACGCTATGATTTAGCGCTAGACGTAGCAAAGGTTTTAAAGCTTGACTATTTAGTATCAGAATATGAAACGTCATTATCTGAAAACCATGCCCACGCCGTGAAATATGGTACCGATATGATATAATGCATTCTATGGAATTTTATATTTTAATAATCGCCCTGGCCATTTTGGCAGAGACCACATACATCGTCATAAAAAACCATCACCCATCAAGAAACAATAGTCGTAAAATTTTTGTGGATACTTCCGCCCTAATCGATGGCCGCATATTAAATATTGCAAGAACCGGCTTTATAGACTCTGATCTAATCATTCTAAAGAGCGTACTAAGAGAGTTGCAGCTTCTTGCGGATAGTAAAGATAACGAAAAACGTACCCGTGCCCGAACTGGGCTAAATAATGTATCAGAGCTAGAACGAGTAATCGAAGTTAATACCGAAATATTAGATGATGGAGAGGGGAAAAAGCAAGTCGATGAACAACTACTAAAATATGCTAAAAAAACTAAAGGTGCAATCTTAACGTTAGACTATAATCTTATAAAAGTCGCAGAAGCCGAAAAAATCAACGTGCTAAACATTAATGATTTAGCTTTGGCCGTTAGAACGGAGTTTTTACCAGGTGAAAAAATAAAATTGAAAATCCTAGAAAAAGGCTCGAATCGCAATCAAGGCGTTGGGCATCTACCCGATGGCACAATGGTGGTAGTAGAAAGCGCATCAAGAAAGATTGGCAAAGTCGTAACGGTAGAATTCATCCGTTTTCACGAAACATCTGCCGGCAAAATGATTTTTGCAAAAATCTCAAAATAGATATTTGACGTAAAACTATAATTCTTAGCTCGACTAGCTATGGGTTTGTTGACTGGTGCTGACTACTGTGTGAACCGTTCCCGCTAGATGAACTAGGCGTTAATGTCATTTCATCAGAAACCGTGTAGCCAGAATCATCAGAAACAACTAGACGAATCGAAGTTTCTGTACCCTTCAAAGTATAACCATTAACTGTTCCATCGCCACCAAGTGAGATGCCGTTCTGTTCTACGCCGTTAACGTAAAGAGTATAACCCTTTATATTAAAGGTACCACGTCGCACCGTAGCAATTATTTTATTGCCACTTGTTGCCAGCGAAAGCCTAGGCGGCTCATAGTCGCAGGTGTCCTTAGTGTCTTTATTGTACGGTTCTGGCACGTTATAAACCGCATTGCCAGTCATCGGGTCCGTAACCTTAGTGACTTCAACTTCAATCTTATATGCTTCGTTTGTACATTCAGAAGCAAGAAGATGGTTATATCTATTAAAAGTAAGCGTTTCTTTTGCTATGCCAGAATTTTTTGCAGCATTAAACCAACTCGGCCAAATATCCGTACGCCCATTAACCGCCAGTGTTTGAATTCCAGCAGGACGCACCGGCTGATCACCATAATGCCAACGTCCATCCGGCTCGTAAACTTCCTTGTGAACACGCTCCATATAGTTTCCAACCGTGTAACGCACTATATCATTGGTATTTGAAGCGAGGCCAGAACCATCATGATTACCATTCCATACAAAAGTCGAAAGAGCAGTAGAATAGCTTTCGATTAACGAATCCTTCGTAACTGCAGAATTCGTTGTAGTGGTAGTTCCAGTTTTAGTAGCAGTCCATACATCAGGAACCACAAATCCTTCATTATTAAACCAACGAGCGCCCGGATCACTTAGAATACTAGAAATCATATAGGCAACCTGGTCGTCCACAACGCGCGTACCCTCACTATCGGTCCAGTTTTCTATTACTTCACCCGAAGAATTCTTTACTTCAAGGATATATGATAAATCTTTATATGTACCACCACGAGCAAGGGAAGCATAGGCATTGGCGTGCTCCACCATGCGGACGTTACAACCAGAACCAATCGCAATTGATAGTCCATATCCCTCACGCCCATCACAATATGTTTTGTCGCCAAGTGCGTGCGCCACCTCAAGTGAATTATCGATACCATTAATATAAAGTGCTTTTACTGCCGCAATATTAAGCGAGTGGCCAAGCGAAAAACGAATCGTCACATTACCAAAGAAATTTCCAGTAGCATTTCCAAGATCACAAGCACCAGCTGCTCCAGCACAATAAATATAATTAATATTTTCGTCTCTCAGTACGGACCCAGGACCAAAATTCATTCCATCGCGTTCCATGAACAGTGGAGTATAATCCAAAATCGGCTTAATAGACGAACCAGGCTCAATCAAAGAATCGGCCGTTACATTTAGCTCGCCATAAGATTCATTGAAGAAATCCACCGAACCAACCATCGCCATAATCTGAGAAGTCTCCACATCAACAGAAACAAGAGCAATATTATCGCTATTATTCTTGTAAGTATGCTCCCTACCGAGAGCCACCGCTTCCTCGGCAATCTTTTGAGCTCGGTAATCCAGAGTTGTTTTAATCGTCCAACCACCAGCCCTCATTGTCTTAATTCCATATTTATCCTCTAATTGAGAGCGAACTTCGAGCACAAAATGCGGCGCCAGCATGTTTGCGTATTGATTAGATTCTGGTCGTACTGTCTCAAGAATAGCAACTTCTTTAGCCTCGTTAGCCTCAGCTTCCGTAATATAGCCCATTTGCACCATCGAATCAAGCACCTTATGTTGACGCTCAATCAACATTTCATTACCATAGGTGTTATAAGGATTAAGTACGCCCGGGTTATTTGGAATGGCTGCAAGCAACGCTGACTCAGCGAGCGTAAGATCCTTGGCAGACTTGCCAAAATAAGTTTGCGCCGCAGACTCCACGCCATTTCGGCGACCACCATATGGAGATTGATTAAGATACATCGTAAGGATTTGTTCCTTATTGTACATTTTCTCAAGTTCAATCGCTAGAATTAACTCTTTAATCTTACGAGTTAAGCCACCACGGTTTTCACTAGCTGCTTCATCAGAAAAATAAACCTGTTTTATAAGCTGTTGAGTCAATGTTGAACCACCCTGCACGCCTCTTCCGGTTAGTGTTGAAAAAGTCGCACGAATAAGAGCGCTAAAATCAACGCCAATATGACTATAGAAATTTCTATCTTCAATTGCAATAGTTGCCTGACGCATAGATTCTGCGATTTCATCACCATTCACTACGAGACGATAATCTTCCGTTCCAGTATCTTTCCACAGCACAACACCATTTCGGTCTAAATAAGTATTCACGGTTTCCGAAATCGTCATCTCATCTAAGCGGATTTCATCGAGATCTTTCTTGTAATATAAGAAAAGGCCGCCGATAAAAATAATTATGATTAAAATACTGGCTGCAAAAAACTTTAGTATTGCTTTTTGCCCACGCCATGAAAACCACCATTTAAACACGCGCTTGGGATGCAAACGCGCAAAAAAACGCTTAACCGGTTCTTTTGGCAGTTTCGCTAATTCTTCGGCACGACGCCTCGAATTTGCCTCTTTACGCTCCTGATGGTTATAAACCAAACTTGAATACAAATTTAAATTTTTTCTCGCAGTTTTTTTGGATGATTTTTTCGTCTTTGTCCTCTTTGTCTTAGAAGATTTAGACGGCAAAATCGCCCCTGATAACTTTTTTGCCATGTTTACATTATACACTAAATGATTTAAAAAAGGTAAAGTTTTTAAACGCTTTTTGATAAGACCCATCGCTCCACCAATACAACATCAAGTTAATATCTCCACAGAATTTTTATGTGCTATTATATATAATATATGCGAAAATTCAGGTTTAAATCAGTAGTTGCGCTTGCAAACATGAAGCTGTCAATCAAATCAGCCGCGATCGTACTCGCAAGCTCAACCTTAGTGTCGGCTCTACTTGGCCTTTTTCGTGATCGACTTTTAAACTCTTATTATCTTGGTACTTATCCAACTGGTATTGATGCCTACACCGCTGCATTCACGATTCCAGATTTCATGTTTTTTATCCTAACATCCGGAGCCTTAGCCGTCTCTTTCATACCAGTCTTTAATCAGCGTCTTGTTACGGGTAATAAAAAATCCGCCTGGGAGCTCTCTTCTAGCCTCCTAAATCTCTTCGCTATTATTACTTTAATCACCAGTGTATTAATAATGATTTTCGCCGATCCACTAATCCGCTACATAGTGAGTCCTGGCCTAGACGAATCGGGCATGGTTCTTGCCATCAATATGACGCGCGTAATCGCAATTAACCCATTCCTATTTTCAATCGCCACCGTATTAACATCTATCCAGCAAGCGGTAGGGAGATTCATCTTCTACTCGTTTGCTCCAGCCATATACAATGTCGGTATCATTATCGGCATTACTTGGTTTACGAACGGCATCAATATCTTCGGCGTACAAATATTCGAAGGCGGCATCATGGGCGTCGCTCTCGGCGTAATTCTAGGTGCGGTCATGCAACTCATAGTTTCTTTAATCGGATTATTTGGCCTTGGAATGGATTACGACTTTAAAATCAACTGGCGTAATCAAGGTTTTAGATCGATTCTAAGATTGCTTCCGGCTCGCTCCTTAGACCAAGGAATTGATTACGTAAATGGCATAGTTAATACTAACCTATCTTCCAGAATGGGCACCGGAGCGGTACGTTCGTTTAATCAGGCCTCATCACTTCATCAAATGCCAATCAATTTAATTGGGGTAGCAATTTCTACTGCTTTCTTTCCAAAACTCACCGAAGAACTCGGCGGCGGCGATCAAAAAAAGTTTTACGACACGTTTAGGACCGCTCTTAGAACAATTATTTGGATTTCATTACCAGTGGCAATTATCGCATATTTTGGGCGAGGCTACGTCACAAGCTTTATCTCAAATATCGGCAACAACGACAGCAACGGCACTATTTCATCAATCTTGGGTACTTTGTGTATCGCAATTTTTGCAAGATCAATTTTTCATATTGCCTCTCGAGGATTCTATGCCTGCCAAGATACTAAAACTCCATTTTTAGTCTCGATTATCGCTATCGGTTTTACGATTATCTTATCGGCTTGGTTCTATTCTCTCGGTTGGGGGGTGGATGGTCTTGGCTGGGCCCAATCAATCGGAGCAATGCTGGAAATAATAATACTTTTATATATATTGCAACGCCGTTCAAGAAATGAACTACTAGATAAATCATTTTGGCAAGCCTTTTTTAGGATGCTTGTTGCAACCACCGTCGCAGGATGCGTAGCATTTTCGATGACAAAGTTTATTCCACTTATGGCTACCGACAATTCACTCGTTATTACCGTACCTAAATTCTTACTCATTGCCGCTATTTCTATGCTCTCTTATCTACTAGCCAGCTATTTCTTAAATCTCAAAGAATCAAAACCAATCTTTGCCTACATCAAAAAAATACTCTTTAGAAACGCAAAATAATGATATAATTTAAAACATGGATATAAAACGCGAGAATATTTTGCATTTAGCTAGCTTGTCAGAATTTTCGCTCTCCGAAGCAGAGATTAATAAGCTCGGCGAAGATCTAAAAGACATCATTAAATATATTTCACAGCTAGATCAACTAAAGACCGATAATGTAGAACCCACTTATCAAGTTTTTGAAATGGAAAACATCTGGCGAAATGACGAAATAATTCCTCAAGATGCAGAAAGAGAAATGCTGCTAGCCCTTACGAAAGAAGAACAAGATCATCAAATTAAAGTACCAAAGGTATTATAATGAAAATAGCTAATAAAAAAATTACCGCCGAAAGATTAGTAAGAGATGCTTTGAAAAAAGCTAAACATTTTGCCGATTATAATATCTTCACCTTTATCAACGAAGAAAACGCCATTAAAAAGGCACGCGAAATAGATGAAAAAATCGCTAAAGGCGAAAAGGTCGGCAAACTAGCTGGCGTACCATACGCCTTAAAGGATAATTTCCTAACCCCAGAAGGCGAAACTACAGCCTCGGCACATATATTACAAGGCCTCACTTCGCCAATCACGGCCACGGCAGTTGCAAAACTCGAAGCCGAAGGTGCCATCATGATTGGCCGGACTAACCTAGATGCATTTGCCCATGGCTCATCTACAGAAAACTCCTATTTTGGACCAACTCTAAACGCCTACGATAAAGAGCGTGTCGCTGGCGGATCATCTGGCGGTTCAGCCGTGGCGGTGGCGCTAGATATCGTCGAATTTGCAACCGGCACCGATACGGGCGGTTCGATTCGTCAGCCAGCTTCTTTTAACGGTATTTACGGCTTAAAGCCCACCTACGGATGCATCTCTAGATACGGCGTGGTAGCCATGGCCTCTTCTACTGACTGTATTGGATTTTTTACAAAAACCCCAGACGACATGGATCTCCTAATGTCAATCGCCTCCGGCCAAGACCCTAAAGATATGACCACTCTGCCGGATTACTATAACGAATCAGATGCTAAAAACGAGCGTAAACCACACAAAATCGGAGTTATTAAGGAATTCGACAACGAATCCGTAAACTCAGAAATCCGAAGAGCATTAAAAGAAAAATGCGAGCTATTAGAATCGAAAGGCCACAAAATAATTGAACTAGAGATGCCAAGTCTTAAATATGCCTTAAGCGCCTACTACATCATAGTCCCAGCCGAAGTCGCCAGCAACTTATCACGCTATGATGGTATCCGGTATGGTTTTCGTTCCGAGAATTCAACCTCTTTAGACTCACTATACGACCACACTCGTAGCGAAGGATTCATGCCCGAAAACAAACGCAGAATCATGATTGGAAATTTTGTTCTGTCTAGTGGCTTTTACGATGCATATTTTTTGAAAGCTGCCAAAGCTCGCACCCTAATCATAAAAGAGTATGAAAAGGCCTTTTCTAAGGTTGATTACATTTTATCGCCAGTCGCACCAAACCCAGCCTTTAAACTTGGCGAAAAAGTTAATGACCCAGTAGCAATGTATTTAGAAGACGTCATGAGCGTTTCTCTGAATCTTGCCGGAGTACCGGGCCTCACCATACCCGCCGGTAGAACTAAGACCGATTTACCACTAGGCTTGCAGCTAGTTGGGCCACGCAGAAGCGATAAAAAACTAATCGAATTTGCAAAGGAGCTAATTTAATGGATGCAGAAGTAGTAGTCTTTATACTCGCAATTTTAATCGTTGCCGTTCTAATTTTTGTAGCAATTTTATTAACCGGCAAACGTAGTTACCATTTTAATGTTGACTTTTATCAGACCAAGATTCTAACCATTGAAAACAAGTTAGATCCAAACAATCCAGCTACTTATATGACCACCATTATAGAATCTGATAAACTACTCGATAAAGCTTTAATGGAGATGGGCGCACCAGGCAAGACCATGGGAGAACGTCTAAAGAAATACGGTAGCAGATTTAGCAATCTTAATGCCGTCTGGCGAGCACATAAACTCCGTAACGTCATCGCACATGAATCTGACGCAAGTATTAGTTACAAACAAGCGCAAAACGCCCTCACCATTTATAAACAAGCACTTAAAGACCTGGGGGCAATATAGAAAGGGGCTTATGAAATATTTACCAACCATCGGAATCGAATGTCACGTCCAACTTTGCACTAAAACCAAATTATTCTCCGAAGTAGACAATGACGCAAGAGGCAAAGAGCCGAATTCTTGCGTCTCTCCCGTAGACTACGCCCTACCCGGCATGCTACCAAGACTAAACGGTGAAGCAATCAGATTAGCAATCTTGGCCGGACACGCTATGAATTGCAAAATCAATCCACATTCAAGGTTCGACCGTAAACATTATTTTTATCCAGATTCCCCAAAAGGCTATCAAATCACACAGTTTTATCATCCGATTATCGGGCCCGGATACGTTGAACTTCCATCTGGGACTAAAATTCGCATCGAACACGCACACCTGGAAGGAGATGCTGGCAAACTAACCCATTTTGAAACCTATTCACTAGTAGATTTGAACCGTGTAGATACACCACTGATAGAAATCGTTTCCATGCCCGATATCCATTCCGCAAAAGACGCTCACGATTACTGCAAAGAGCTTTGGCGACTAATGTGTCATGCCGGAGTTACCTATGGCGATCTCTACAATGGGAATATGAGATTCGATATCAATGTTTCACTGGCCCCCGAAGACGCAAAAGAGCTAGGAACAAGAGCTGAGGTTAAAAATCTCAACTCGTTCCGCTCGGTTGAGCGAGCCGTTACCTACGAAATCAAAAGGCAAAGCAAACTCCTCGATTCTGGAGAAAAAATCATCCAAGAAACCCGCGGATGGAACGACGCCGAGGGTAAAACGACGGGGCAAAGAAGCAAGGAAGAGGCCAAAGATTATCGTTATATGCCAGAACCAGACTTGCCGCCGATTAATCTTACCGAAGAATTTATTGAAACCGAATCGGCAAAACTACCACCTATGCCGTCCGATTATCGCAATAAACTAAGGGGTATTCTAAAAGAAGACATACTAGAAATCCTTTTGGATTATCCTAAATTAATGCAAAAAATAAGCGAATTGGAAAGCACTTCAACAATCTCATTGATTGCAAACTTATTTACCTCAGTTCTTCTAGCAGAAGAAAAATCAGCAGAATACTTAAACGATTTGCCCAGCGCCAAAGAGTTAAAAGAACTAGCCGAGATGAACGAGAAGAAAGAACTCTCGTCTACCGCCACAAAAGAAGTATTCTTAAGACTGTTCGATCCGCAAATGAAAAACCGCGGCGCAAAAAACATCGCCAAAGAATTAGGGCTAATTCAAGAAAACAATCTTGACGCGCTTGAAAAAATCGTTGACACGGTACTAGCTAAGCCGGAGACCCAAAAAGCTCAGACAGATTTTAAAGCTGGCGAAGAAAAAGTAATAGGCTTTTTGGTTGGCCAAGTCATGAAAGAATCAAAAGGCAAAGCTAACCCCAGTACGGTCCAAGAAATCCTTCGAAAAAAACTAAGCTAGCCTAGCAAAAAATAGACTTCACTTTTTAGCTACTTGTGTTATAATAACCAAAAGTATGTCTTGTTTTTGAGTGTGGAGCTCACAAGAAGTGAATAATAAATTATAAAGGAGCATATGGCTACTGGGAATAACAATCTAGAAAAACTGCGAAATATTGGTATTATCGCCCATATCGATGCAGGTAAAACTACAACTTCTGAGGCGATTCTTTACCGTACTGGCCTCAAACATAAAATCGACTTAGTTAAAGGTGGCACCGGTGGTGCTGATACCGACTGGATGGAGCAGGAAAAGGAACGTGGTATCACTATTACATCTGCAGCTGTTACCGTCTATTGGAAAAATCACCAAATCAACATCATCGACACCCCAGGGCACATCGACTTTACTGCCGAGGTGGAAAGATCCCTGCGTGTTCTTGATGGTGCAGTGGTAGTATTCGACGGCAAAATGGGAGTAGAAGCCCAATCTGAAACTGTATGGCGCCAAGCTACTAAATATGGCATTCCACGCATCTGCTTTGTTAACAAAATCAACCAAATCGGTGGCGATTTCTACAAATCGCTTGACTCAATTCATAAGCGTTTGTCTAAAAACGCTGTCGCTATTCACTTACCAATTGGTTTTGAAAAAGATATCTGTGGCGTAGTAGACCTAGTTGATATGAAAGCCTATACTTACAAAGATTATGCAGACCACGAACTTACCGTAGACGAAATCCCAACCGACATGGTAGAAAAAGCCAAAAATGCTCGCTCTATGCTCGTAGAAGAAGCAGTCCAAGCCGATGAAGCTCTAATGGAAAAATACTTTAGTGAAGGCGAAGAGGCTATCTCAATTGATGAGTTAAAATCGGCATTAAGAAAGCGCGTCCTAGATGGTGATTTCTTCTTGGTTACCGGCGGCGATGGTCGCGGAGTAATCGTAGAAAAAGTCCTAGACCTTATGACCGATTACCTGCCGTCCCCTCTTGACCGAGATCAAGGTCAAACAGTCGGCACAGATCCAAAAACCGGCGACCAAATTGTTAGAAAAGCCGAAAATAGTGAACCTCTAACCGCTCTAGCATTCAAAATTGCTACCGACCCATTCGTAGGTAAGTTAATCTTTATCCGCGTCTATGCCGGAACATTAAAATCTGGCGACACCGTACTCAATGCCTCAACCGGAGACAAAGAGCGCATCGGGCGTCTAGTTAGAATGCATGCCAATGACCGTAAAGATATTAATGAGATTACCGCAGGCGACATCGCAGCAGTTGTAGGATTAAAAAACTGCACCACCGGTACAACACTTTGCTCACCAGCACATCCAATTTTGCTTGAATCAATTGAGTTCCCAGATCCTCCAGTCTCTATTGCTGTAGAGCCAAAAACCAAAGCCGATCAAGAAAAAATGGGTCTTGGCCTATCCAAAATGGCAGAGGAAGATCCAACCTTCCGCGTCCATACAGACGAAGAAACCGGCCAAACCATCATTTCTGGCATGGGCGAATTACACCTAGAGATTATTATTGACCGCCTAAAGCGCGAGCATGGCGTAGAAGCCAACACTGGCGCGCCACAAGTAGCTTACCGCGAAACTATTCGTGGCACCGCCGAAGCCCAAGGTAAGCACATTAAGCAATCTGGTGGCCGTGGACAATATGGTGATGTTTGGATTAAATTTGAACCAAACGAACCAGGTAAAGGCTTTGAATTTATCGACCAGATTAAAGGCGGCGTAGTTCCTCAGGAATACCGCAAACCAGTCCAAAAAGGTGTTGAGGATACATTGGCTGGTGGCGTTATTGCCGGATACCCAGTGGTAGACGTTAAAGCAACTCTTTACGATGGTTCTTACCACGACGTAGACTCGTCTGAGCTCGCCTTTACACTAGCTGGTAGCCTGGCCACCAGGGAAGGAATCAAGAAGGCTAACCCAGTCTTGCTGGAGCCAATCATGAAACTCGAAATCACCACCCCAGAAGAGTTCATGGGTGACGTAATCGGCGACATCAATGCTCGCCGCGGCCGCATCGACGAAATGGAAGATTTAAATGGTGGCGCAAAGCTAATCAAAGCCTTTTGTCCTCTAGCCAATCTCTTTGGCTATACCGGCGATCTTCGTGGTATGACCCAGGGTCGCGCTGCCTCCAGTATGGAGCTCTTTACCTACGAAGAAGTTCCACCTAATGTAGCACAGGAAATCATCGAACAAAGAAACGCTAAATAATTTAAAAAGCCACAAGAAAACACGCTAGCAAAGCTAGCGTGTTTTGGTCATCACGGGCGTTGCGAGAAATGCAACTCTAATTAGAATTTCATGGCATTCTTCTTGGAAGAATAACGAGTGAATAGATATCCGCCTAAGCTCACAATTACTACTCCACCCATAATCACAAAGGTTCCGTTCGAAAATCCACCAAATAATCCAGACCTTGTAGCAATACCAGTATCTGGCACTTCTGGTTCAACATCGATAGATTCATCATAGTTATAGATATCTTCGTGCTTGATAATTGGCTCATCTGGTTCATCCACAAGATATAGGCTCTCAAATACTACCAAACGCTTGCCACTCAGGCCCGTTGTATTAATATGGAAGTACATAACAGCCTGACCGCATCTCTCTTCTGGAGTAACAGCAACTTCACTTTGTACCATCTCACCATTTATAAGAAGTGGCGCATTCTCATTCCTATCCATTAACACTCCCCTAATAATATACGGTTCACCCACCTTTAAGCAATAATCAACAGTGTCCTTTATAACTACATCTTCATTCATAGGTAAGACTTTCGAATCATCTTCATCGTTGACAGCCGTAGTATGAATATATACCATGTGAACAGTTTGGTCTTCGTCTTCGATATCTTCGTGGGACACGACCGGTTCATCTTCTCCGTCTTCATCCTCCTCGTATAAGGTTTCAAATACTACAACATCACGTCCACCAAGTTCACTACCATCAAAGACGAATTCCATGTCAACTCGTCCACACGCTTCCTGAGGAGTTATCTTAATTGAGTTTTCAACCGTTTTACCATTTACCATTACTGGCTTTTTAGTTTCCTTATCTATTAAGATACCTCTGATAGTATATTCTTTACCAGCGCGCGCGCAATACTCTACATGATCAATAATCTTAGCCTCGCCGTCCGCTTCAACGTAATTATCTTCATCATCCGCATCAGCCGCTTTGGTACCAATTTCAAAAGTTGGCTCATTCGGAATTGTTTCACTAACATTTACAGAGTTTTCTGTTGGAATAGTAATGGTAACTGGGGAAGCGATTTTATATCCCGGGGCCGCCTCTGTTTCCTTTACCTGGTATTTTCCGTAAGGCAAAGAATTTATTGTAAAATCGCAAGTGTCTTCACTAAAAACTATTGTAGTAATGGTCCCGTCTGTATCAATCACCTGATCTCCGGATTTAATAGCATTATTAGACTTATTGATTATCTCAAATGTAGTACCCGCAAAC